>DATJZY010000162.1 GCA_035577985.1 Candidatus Eisenbacteria bacterium | reverse complement strand
ACCGAAGAAGAGGCGGCGCATGGACGACAGTCTGCGCGGTTCGGTGTCGAGACCCACGAGAAAGAGCAGCAACATCACACCGATCTCGCCGATCGTCTGCAGCTCCTCGACGTGACCGGTCAACAGTGGCCGCGGAGAATGGGGTCCGAGCGCCATTCCGACGGCGAGCAGCGCCACGATCGAACCCAGGTTCAGTCGCTTCGCCACGCTGCCTGCCAGGAGCGTCGCGGCGATGATCACCGCAACAGCCAGCAGTATTTGATCCATGCTCCTCCGTTCTTCTCCGGTACCTGGCGCTCAGCGAGGCAAGCGACGAGGAGGAGCACGCTCGCGTCTAAGCCGTCCGGAAGGGTGCATTTCGACGAAGCCGCCCGCCGTAGCGACCCCGGTTGATCACCTCCCTCGGCGAGATCGGCGAGGACATGATGTCGAATCGCTCAGGACGGGTAGGCGGGCGTCCACTGCGTTGCGACGACGCGCTGGCGCAGCTCCGCTTCGCTCGTCTTCGGCGCCACTCCGGCGCGTTGCGCCTCGAGGCCGACCGCGAGCGCGATCGCTGCCGCCACGGCGCGAAGATTCGCGAGCCCCGGCAGGAGCGACGCGGAGGCGTCGTGGAGCGCCGGCGATTGGTCCCCGAGCGCGCGGGCGGCGGCGAGGATCATGCCGTCCGTGATGCGCCGGGCGCGCGCGGCGGATACCGCGAGACCGATCGCTGGGAAGATGTAGATGTTGTTGCACTGCGCGATCGGAATCGTCCGCCCGCCGTGGTGGACCGGCGCGAATGGAGATCCGGTGGCCACGAGCGCACGGCCGTCCGACCAGCGAATCAGCTCCTCGGCCGTCGCTTCCGATCTCGACGTGGGGTTGGACAGCGGGAAGACGATCGGACGGTCTATCTTGTGCGCCATCTCGCGGACGATCGCTTCCGTGAAGGCGCCGTGCGCGGTCGACAGGCCGATCAGGATCGTCGCCTCGGTTCGGTGGATCACGTCGCCGAGCCCGATCCCGCCTTGCCCGGGCGACGGCCAATCGGCCACTCGCTCGCGCGGCTGCGCGTACACGCGCTGTTCGGCGCTGAGGTCCGTGCGCCCCGAATGCAGCAGCCCGTCCTTGTCGATCACCCAGAAGCGGCGGCGCGCGTCCTCCTCGGAGAGCCCGTCGTCGCGCATCGCGCCGCGCAGGAAATCGGCGACGCCGATCCCCGCCGAGCCGGCGCCGAGCATGACGATCTGCTGATCGCGCAAGCGTCTTCCGGCGACCTCGACGGCGCCGACGATCGCGCCGAGTGCGACCGCCGCGGTGCCCTGGATGTCGTCGTTGAACGTCAGCAGCTCGTCCCGGTAGCGCTCGAGGATCGGGCGCGCGTGCGGCGTCGCGAAGTCCTCCCACTGGAGACAGGCATCCGGGAGCTCCTGCTGCACCGCGCGGACGAACGTTTCGACGAAGTCGAAATACTTCTGACCGGTGACGCGCTCGTGGCGCCAGCCGAGGTACTCGGGATCGCGAAGTCGTTCCGGGTTGTTGGTCCCGACGTCCAACACGATCGGCAAGGTTCGCTCCGGCCGGATTCCGCCGATCAGCGTGTAGAGGGACAGCTTGCCGATCGGGATGCCGAGTCCACCCGCGCCCTGGTCGCCGATCCCGAGGATGCGCTCGCCGTCCGTGACGACGATGACGTCGACCTCCCGGTTCGGACGGTTTCGCAGCAGCGCCGGGATGGAGTCTCGCAGCGGGTAGGAGACGAAGAGGCCGCGCGGCCGGCGGTAGATGTGACTGAACTGCTGGCACGCCTGCGCGACCACCGGCGTGTAGACCATCGGCGTCATCTCCTCGATGTGATCGAGGAGCAGCCGGTAGAAGAGCACCTCGTTCGTGTCCTGGAGCGCGCGCAGGTAGATGTGCCGCTCCAGGTCCTCGTTCTTGCGCCGGTACGCCTCGTAGGCGCGCGCCACCTGCTGCTCGAGGGTCTCGACCTGCGGCGGCAAGAGCCCGTGCAGTCCGAGAGAGCTCCGCTCGTCCTCCCCGAACGCCGTCCCCTTGTTGAGGATCGGCTGGTTGAGGAGCTCCGCGTGCGAATAGGAATTTCGTTCGGCTGTCTTCGTCATGTTCCAGATGTCCTCATGAGCGGGTCGCGGTGCGCCGAGGCGTGGCGGCGGAGCGGCGCACGGATCAGCTCGCGGCCACTCGGATCAGTTTCTTGTTCACGAACTCACCCATCCCGAGTTGCGAGAGCTCTCGCCCGTAGCCCGAGTTCTTGACGCCTCCGAATGGCAGCTCGGGCGCCGTCCAGGTCGCCTCGTTGATCCAGACCATGCCGGTATCGATCTGGCGCGCGACTCGCTTTCCTCGCTCGATGTCCCGCGTGATCACCGTGCCGCCGAGCCCATAAGGCGAGTCATTGGCCAGTCGAATGGCTTCCCCCTCGCCACCGACGCGGAACACGAGCGCCACGGGGGCAAAGAACTCCTGATGGTAGGCGGGATTGTCCGGCCTCACGTCGGTCAGGATGGTTGGCGCGAGGAAGTAGCCAGGACGCTCGAGTCGCGCTCCACCCATCAGCAGTCTGGCGCCGTGGTCGACCGCTTCCTTGATCTGCTGAAGCACATGCTCGAGCGCCGCAGCCGTGCACAGAGGTCCCAGCGTAGTCATGGGATCGAAGGGATCTCCCGACACCAGCGTCTTGAGTTTATTCTGGAACCGCTCGAGAAATGCATCCGCGATCCGGTCGTCGAGCAAGAACCTCTTGGCGGCAACGCAGCATTGCCCTGTGTTGTTCATCCGACCCCAGAAGCCCCACTTGATCGCGGTATCCATGTCCGCGTCGTCCAACACGATGAAGGCATCGCTGCCACCGAGTTCCAGGGTGCTCTTCTTGAGAGCCTGGCCGGCCTCCGAACCGACCGCCGCACCCGCTCTCTCGCTGCCCGTCAGGGCCACTCCGTTGATGCGCGGGTCCGCGATGGCCCTGGCAGCTTGTTCGTTCGACAGGAACACGTTCGTATAGGCGCCCCGCGGAGCGCCGGCGTTGCGGAACAGCTTCTCGAAGGCCAACGCGCATTGCGGCACGTTCGGCGCATGCTTCACGACGAGCGTGTTACCCGCCATCAGGTTCGGCCCCGCGACGCGGGCCAGCTGGTAATACGGGAAGTTCCAAGGCTCCACACAGAAGAGCACGCCGATCGGTGCGCTCTCGATCACCGCCTCGCCCTGCTCGACGTGCAGCATCTGGAGCGCGAGAAACTCCTGCGCCCTGTCGGCGTAGTAGTCCAGAATGTCGGCGCTCAGTTCGACCTCCGCGCGGGCCTCGCCAAACAGCTTGCCCATCTCCAGCGTGACCAGCCGCGCGAAGTCATCGATCTCCTCGCGCAGAATCGAGGCCGCTCTCTTGATGACGACTCTGCGCTCCGCAAGCGATCTCTGACTCCAGTCATGCTCGTAGTTGTCTCGAGCCGTTCGGAGGATCTTCTCGAGCTCGGCGTTCGTGTGTTCGTCGAAGCTCTCGAGCAGCTCTTCGGTGAAGGGATTGATGGTCTGGTAGGGCATAGGGCGATCTCCTCGTTGGAAGCTTCGAGCGGTGGACGCCCGTCCTACACGTCCTCGTGAGCCGCGTGCTGCGGCACGCCGAGGATGCGCACCGGCTCGCGGTGTCGTTGGAACGCGGCGTGGATCAGGTCTCGGTTCAGGTCCGCGATGAACTCGAGCGGGATGCCCTTCGGGCACACGGCCTCGCACTCGGCGTGGTTGGAGCAGGTTCCGAACTCCTCGCGACCCATCGCGGCCACCATCTTGAGAGTCCGCGCGTCGCGCTCGGGCTGACCCTGCGGGAGCGTGTTCAGGTGTCGGACCTTCGCCGCGGTGAACAGCATCGCCGCTGCGTTCGGGCACGAGGCGACGCAGGCGCCGCAGCCGATGCACGCGGCCGCGTCGAAGGGCGGATAGGACATTCAAGCGGGGATCCGAATGTCCGAGAGGAGTCGTTATGTCAAATGGCCAGCCATGCGCGCGACGTAGACGCGAAGCCGGACCTCGACGACATGCGTGCGCGTTGTTGACGCGCAAGGACATCGTTGACGACTTCGCCGAGCCGCAGCTCCGCCCGCTCGGGCGCCGAGCGCTTCGCCAAGGCGCGCGCGCTCGATGATGGCGCTTGTGTGCTCGGCGTCGGCAACGATGCCCCCGCTTCGACGAGCCGGTCAAGAGCGTTCTTAGGCGACGAGCACCACGCCGAGCTGCTGCTCCGCTTCCTTCACCTGCGCGACCTCGGCGTCGGAGAGAGCCGCGAGCGTCGCTCGGGGCTCGAGGGCCACCAACACCTTGCCGAGCCGGCGCTCGAGACCCCGCAGGCAGTCGAGCTTGGAGTCGTCGAGCGAGGCGTGCTGGAAGCTCTGGCTCGGCATCGTGATTCCTCCCCGATGGTGGCGCCAAGATT
>DATJZY010000161.1 GCA_035577985.1 Candidatus Eisenbacteria bacterium | reverse complement strand
TGCAGCCCTGACGGGCTTCCTGCTCGTCGCGCTGACCTCTAGTCAGGAGGGTCGGGAACGATGGGGCGCTCACGTATGCGTACAGGAACGGAACTTGGTCGCGGCCGCCTGCAACCTGCGCCGCCTGGTCGCGCTCGGGGTCGCGCCGGCATGAGACCCTCTCGCGATGACTGCGGCGGCTGGTCGTGCGTACCTGCTCTGCCGCGCCAGCTTCGCTGGCCGCGGGGTACAAACCGGGTACATGGGTGACACCTTAAACCGGCAACATGGGTGACACCCGGTACGGTGCACGACCAACGGAGGTTGGTCGATGCCCTGGTTGGAGACGGACGCGATGGAGCAACGTGAACGGTTCCTGCGCGAGGTGCGCGTGGCCGTGTTCCCGGTCACCGAGCTGTGTGCGCGCTACGGCATCAGTCGCAAGACGGGCTACAAGTGGCTCGCTCGCTTCCAGGAGGAGGGGCGCCGCGGCCTCGGCGATCGGTCGCGCGCGCCGCATCACTGTCCGCATCGCATTGCGCCCGAGTGGGCGGACCGGATCTGTGCCGCCCGGCGCGCGCATCCGACGTGGGGCCCACGGAAGCTGCTCGACTGGTTGGCGCGCCGCGATCCGCAGTTCGTGCGCCCGGCCATCAGTACCGCGGGCGATCTCCTTGCCCGGCACGGGCTCGTCAAGAAACGCCGGCGGCGGCGGCGCCATGCGCATCCGGGCGTCGTCCCGCCCACGACCACCGCGCCCAATGATCTCTGGACCGCGGACTTCAAAGGCCACTTCCGCACCCGCGATAGCCTCTACTGCTATCCGCTGACGGTGGCCGATCAACACACGCGCTACCTGCTCGCGTGTCACGGCCTGCGTTCGGTCCGCGGCACCGGGGTGCGCCCAGTCTTCGACCGCCTCTTTCGCGAGTACGGCATCCCACGCGCCATCCGCACCGACAACGGCGCGCCCTTCGCCAGCACCGGCCTTCACGGGTTGTCCCGGCTCAACGTGTGGTGGCTGCGGCTGGGCATCCAGCATCAACGCATCTGGCCGGCGCGGCCCGATCAGAACGGTGCCCATGAGCGCATGCACCGCACGCTCAAGCAGGAAGCTACTCGCCCCCCGCGCACCCACTGCGCCGCCCAGCAGCGTGCCTTCAATGCGTTCCGCCGCCTCTACAACGACGAGCGGCCACACGAATCGCTCGCCGGGCAGCCCCCCGCCGCCCTCTACTCCCCGTCGCCGCGGTCCTACTCCGGGGTCCTTCCGCCCGTGTGCTACCCCGGGCACTTCATCGTCAAGCGCGTCACCAGCGCCGGCACCATCTTCTTCAAGAAGCGTCGCCTCCTGTTCATCGCCAAGGCGCTGCAGGACGAGCCCATCGGCCTCGAGGAAATCGCCGATGGCGTGTGGTCGATTCACTTCTGCCACGTACGCCTCGGGCACGTCGATGAACGGGACTACACCATCCACCCCTGAACAGCGTGTCACCCATGTTCCCGGTCAACTCTGTTACCCATGTTCCCGGTTGCAGGCGGCATGCCGATCGTGCGTGCCACGGACGCCACACTCTCGGTTCTCCCGACCCAAGACGCAGTCTTGGGTCGGTGTTCTAGCGCCCGGCGTGCACCGTGCGGCGGGTCACGCGCGACGCCAGCACGAGCGCGCTCCCGAGCAGCGCCGCCGCGAGCAGGAACGGTGCGCCCGGCACGTGCCACGTCCCGTGCGTGTCGATCGCCCGGGCGAAGGTCTGCGTGAACAGTCCCGGCGCGATCATGCCGCCGATGCCGCGCAGGCTGCTCTGCGCGCCCTGCAGCTGGCCCTGCTCGGACGGGTCCATGACGCGCGTCATGAGCCCCTGCGCGGCGGGGGCGTCGAGGCTCCACAGCGCTTGCAACGGCACGGCGGCGAGCGCCAGCAGACCCGTCGGCGCGAGCCCGTACACTGCGAAGGCGGCGGTGCCGAACCCGAGCCCCGCGAGGAGGACGCGCCGCTCGCCGAACCGTGTCACGACGGGCTGCACGAGGCCGGCCGACACGATCATCCCGCAGACGCCCATGACGGCCATCGTGAGACCGATCGTGCGCGTATCCCAGCCGTAGCGGTAGCCGGTGTACAGGACGAACGTGCTCGGCAGCACGTCGTGCGCGATGTTGCGCAGGAACATGACGGTCGAAAGCCCGAGCAGCTGGCGCCGTGAGCGCAGCAGCGTCAGCGAGCCGACGGGGTTCGCGCGCTGCCACGAGAAGGGCGCACGCCGCGAAGGCGGGAGCGACTCGGGCAGCACGAAGAAGCCGTAGGTCGCGTTGGCGAGGCTCAGCACCGCGGCGATCCAGAAGGGCACGCGAGGGCCCATGCCGCCCAAGAGACCGCCCAGCGCGGGCCCGAGCACGAACCCGAGGCCGAAGCCGGCGCCGATCATCCCGAAGCCGCGCGCCCGCGTTTCGGGCGGCGTCACGTCGGCGATGTAGGCCCCGGCGGTTCCGAAGCTCGCCGCCGTGATGCCGGAGATGACGCGCCCGACGAACAGCCAGCCGAGCGAGGGCGCGAGGGCCATGAGGACGTAGTCGAGGCCCAGGCCGAAGTTCGACACCAGGATCACGGTCCGCCGTCCGAACCGGTCGGAGAGCGCGCCCAGCACCGGCGAGAACACGAACTGCATGAGCGCCCACACCGTTCCGAAGACGCCGAAGATCTCGGCCGCACGCGCCGTGTCGCCGCCCTCGAACTCGACGACGAGCTTCGGCAGCACCGGGATGATCACGCCCAGCGCGAGCGAGTCGAGCACCACCGTGACGATGATGAACGCGAGCGCGGCGCCCCGCGCGCTGGAGGGCGACGGCTCGGTCATCGGGTCGCCCCAGGGGGTGTCGGTCTCACGCCTACTCGTCGTGCTGGTGGGAGTGGGTCCAGCGGAGGCCGTGCTCTATCACGTTGCGCACCTCGCTGCTCGGGTTCGAGGCGAGCAGGCGCTGCACCGGTGCCGAGTCGCGCCCGTTCGAGACCATGAGGAGCAAGGCCGCATAGGACCGCGTGTCCGCATCCTCGCCGTGGAGGGCCAGGTTGATGAGGGCCTGGCTCGCCGGATCGCCGCCGATGGCGAGGATCGCGCGCCCGGACGCCTGGCGGATCTCGCGCTGGGAGGTTCCGAACGTCTGCGACAGCGTCGGGAGAGCCGCCGGCTGCTGCGTCGCGCCGAGCGCCTCGATGGCGGCGACGCGCACCTCGAGGTCGGGATCGCTCGTCGCATAGCGACCGATCTCGCCGACGGCCGGTTCCTTCAGCTCCGCCAGCGCGCGGATCGCGCTGGCACGGACGGCCGGATCCTTCGCGGTGAGGTAGCTCGCGAGCTCGGCGCGATCGGGCGGGGCGCCCAGGCGGGTCCGTGCCGCGAAGACGGCGTCGAACACCTCGGGCGTGTCGAGCAGCGCGGCGCGCAGGGCCGGGACGGCATCGGTGAGCCCGCGTTGCGCGACGAGCTGGGCCAGGCCCACCCGCGTGGCCGGCGGAATGCTCTTGGCCGCGAACGTGCGTTCAAGCGCGCCGAGCTCGTCGTGGGAGAGGGGCGCGAGCGGATCCAGACGTCGCAGCTCGACCAGCGCGTCGGCGGCGAGGCGCGGCACCATGCTTCCCAGCTCCTCGAACGCGAGCGCCCGCCGCGCCCGGCGGTTCTCCGTCTCGTCGGTCAGCGTGGAGATGCGAAAGCCCTCGTCGAGCGCGCGCGCGACGGCGTCGCGCTCGGCGTCCGACGTGATCGGGATGACGCCGTCGCGTCCTCCCGAGGGCGAATAGTACGTGCCGGCGGGGAGCTGTTGCGTCAGGTACGAGAGCCGCGGCGCGGTGCGCAGCACCAGGATCGCGCGCTCGCCGTCCGCGACGAAGCCGGGCCGGGAGGCGGCGCCGCGGATCTCCACCAGATCGACCTCGTCGCCTTCGAGCGTGCCGTGGAGCGTCCGCTCGACGCGCACCTGGTAGACGCGCAGCTTGTCGTCGTCGAAGGGCGTGGTCTTGAGCACGACCGCTTCGACGACCGCCGTGCTCTCGGCTCCGAGCGAGCGCAACGGGACGACGCCCGTGGTGGGCACGGCGCCGGACGGGGCGGCCTTCGAGCCCTGGAGCACCGTCGGATCGAGGGCCGGCCCGGGCGGAATCTCGACGCCGGCGGGGGGCTTGGTGACCGGCTGGCGCCGGAGGGGGCCGTGGGCCCCTGCGCTGGACGCGACGAGGACGAGGGCGAGCCCCGCAAACGCTGCGGGCGCCCGGCGGGCGCCCGCAGCTGCGAGACCTGACACGACCGGACGCGGGCTCACGGCGTGAGCATCACTCCGGGCGGATCGTACTGGCTGTTCTGGTTGACGTCGATGAAGAGCGGGTTCGAGAACGCGAGGGCGAGGACGCCGCACTGGTTCATGTTGCCGTCCGTCACGTCCGACAGCGTCTGGTTCAGCACGCTGCACGTCGACGACGGGCAGTCGGCGTTGGTGTTGCACGACTTGCACGGGTTGTTCGCGCACGCCTTCGCGACCAGCGAGTTCGGGATCACCGGGAAGAGCGGCTGCGACACGTTGTCGGTGCCGCGGACCAGCACGATGACCCACGTGTCCTGCGTGAGGCCGGAGAGGGCGAGCTGCGCCGTCGCGTGGTAGTGCTGCGCGCCCGCGATCGACGGGTAGTCGTTCACGAGCGTCGGCACCACGTTCTGGGTGGCATTCGGGATCACGCGGTACAGCGGCCGGGTGTTGACGTTGTTGTCGTTGTCGTACGCCTGCGGCGCGTTGTTGACGTAGAACTCGATCTTGTCGAACGGTGCCCAGACTGGGCTGTCCACCGTGACGTCGACCGTCGCGCTCCCGTCGTTGGTGGCGATCATCGTGTTGTCCGCCGCGCCGAGCCCGGCGGTCCCGAGCGGGGTCGTCGCGGACACCCGCAGGAAGGGAGCGTTCGTCCCCGTCGCGTGCCCGATGACGACGCTCTGCGCGAGGTTCTCGTCCTCGTTCCACAGGAGGGCCGGGTCGGTCACGGTCGACGCCACGTAGGTGCGGGCGTTGATCTGCGTCGTGCGGCGCTGGTGGGTATCGGAGTCGGCGACGCCGCTCGCGAGGATCCCCTGGTTCAGCATGTTGATCCAGTCGCCGAGGTTCTCGCCGACGAAGTGCGTCTGGTCGCCGGTGCGCCCGTCGGTGCCGATCCACACCTCGAGAGTGTCGAAGCCGGCGTCGAAGTAGTTCGTGATCGACGGGTCCAGGCGCCGGGTGGCGCCGACCGTGTGCGACGTCGGCGGACCGGTGCCCGCTTCGGCCGTGTCGATGTCGAGTCCGTCACGGTTGAAGTGGCTCCGCATGTGGTTGATCTGGATCAGGTTCGCCTTCGGGTCCGCGTGCGCGGCCGCGTAGATCTCCTGCGGCGACAGGGTGAAGCTGCCGAGCGACGGGAAGTCCATGCCGGGGGCGACGCCGGCGCGACCCCAGTCGACCGAGCCGCCGTTCACCTTGGTCGGGTCGATGGTGACCGGCCAGCTGTTGAAGTGTCCGTAGTCGAAGGTCGTGATCTCCGCGCTGATGGCGGTCGCGATGAGGTTTTGGACGCCCATGGCCTCGACGGTCGGGCGGTAGTCGACGCGGATGTCGTGCTCCGACGGCGTGAAGAAGTCCGTGCCCTCGGCGAGCTGCGTCGCGACGCGCTCGGTCATCGTGACCTCGCTGTCCGGGCTGCTGATGCCGTGGACGTGGAAGTCGCCGATGATGTAGCCCGGCGTCGGCACCACCTTGGCGATCTGTGCGTTCACCGTCGTGGTGGCGCCCGCCGTGATCGTGACGTTCTGCACGGAGGCCGAGTACCGTCCGCCGTGCGAGACGGCGAGCTGATACGTACCGGGCTCGATCGGGAAGTCACCCGTGTCGCCGTTCTTGTCGGCGAACGTCACGTTGGCGATGCCTTGCACGAGGCCGTCCTCGAACTCCTCGCCGAAGACCCCGGTGTTGTTCTGGATGAGACCGAAGATGTTCTGGAAGTTGCGCGGATCCGGCGACGGGTCGAAGCCGACGAGCTGGACCTTGGCCGCGATCGGGCTGTTGTTCTCGTCGGTCACGTGGACGCGGATCCTGCTCGCATCGCCGACCGTGAAGTTCTGCGTGACCGTCGAGCTGGCCGCGACCGTGATCGCCGTCGGGCCGGGGTTCGGGGCGAGGCGGCCGTCCTTGTTCGCCTGGACGGTATAGTTTCCGGGCGGCAGCGTCAGGCTGTAGCTCCCGTCGGCCGCGGTGCGCGTGTGATTCACGACGTTGCGAGTGGGACCGCCGAGGAAACCGTTGACCACGGCGGCGGTGATCGCGATGTCGGCGTCGGCGACGCCGCCGCCACCGTCGGTCACGGTCCCGCTGACCGTTCCGGTCGCGATCCCGAGGATCTGGTTGCGGATCTGGGCGATCGACGCGACGGAGCCGTCGCCGACCGCGAAGTAGCGCGTGATCGTGATGGCATCGCCGGCGTTCCCGCTGGCGGCCATGGAGAAGTTCGGCGTCGCGATGCCGATCAGCGCCGTCACCGCTTCCTGTCCGAGCAGGGGAACGGTCACGCCGCTCGTGGTGAACGAGGAGCTCGCGTTGATGCCGTGGATATAGCCGTAGGACACGCCGGCGGCGCCATCCTCACCGCTGTAGGCGACGAAGTCCTGCGGGTCGCACGTGCCGGCCGTGCACGGTAGGTACGCGCCGGCGCCGTCGCGGTTGGTGACCAGCGGCTCACCGAAGCCGATCGTGGGCTGGAACAGCTCCACCTGGCCCGAGCCGTTCAAGTAGTCCGCGAAGAAGATGTCGAGCTGCGTGGCGCCGAGGTTCGTGACGGTCGTGTCGACCTTCACGTACTCCGCACCGGGCGCGAGCGTGTAGTCGGTCTGGATGTCGATCGGCAGGTCGCGATCGTCGGCCGAGGGCGGGAAGATGAAGCCGAACCCGGCGACGACCGAGCTGCCGTTCACGAAGTCGAGCAGGTCGTCGGGGCCGGTGGCCCGGATGACCGCGGGGTTGCCGTCGGTGCCGTCGTTCAGCACGACGACGCTCGTGTAGTTCGCCGTGTTCTCGATGTTGATGCCGGGCGACCACTCCTCGAAGTTGTCCCGCTCGACGCCGTCGGCGTGATAGCGATCGGCATCGACGATGTTGCCGCCGTACACGCCGATCCCGAACAGGGCGCGTCCGGGCTGCTGGATCACGACCTGGATCTTCTCGTTGTAGATGCGCAGGTCACCCAGACGCCCGCGCGAGAGCGCCCCGCCGATGAGCGACGCGGGCTGCGTGACGACCTCGGCGCGCGCGAAGCTGGCGCCCGGCGCCGGTGCGGCGGCGGAGGGCAGGCACTGGAACTTGATGCGATCGGCGTCCTTCACGCCGCTCGAGGTGAGGGCCTTCGACCTGATCTTGTTCTTGCCCGGACGGTACTTCCCGTCGCGAACCACGAGGTCGACCTTGAACTGCTGGACCGCCGTGCAGACGTTGCCGGCGTTCGGCAGGCCGAGGGCGCTGACGCTGGCCTCGAGGGCGGCCAGACGCGTGTCGAACTTCGGACTGGAGGGCGCCCGGTTCCGCACGACGAAGCTCGCGACGTCGGTCGGCGTACAGGCGGGAAAGCGCGGATCGGGGTTGTTGAGGCAGATCGTCAGATCGAAGCGGCAGGTGCCGTTCGGGGTGGCATCGGCGTCGCAGGCGGGGTCGCCGTCGGTGCAGACGACGTTGCGCGGCCGGGTCGCCGGGTTGTTCGGGGTGACGCCGTCGTACTCGACGACGCAGTCGGTCTGCAGCGGACCGGCGCCCGGGGCCGAGCAGGCCCCGCCGGCGCAGGCTCCCCATGCCTGGGTGGCCGCCAGGGCGAACGTGAGCGCACCAAGAATTGCGGCGTGGCCCCGTCGCCACGCTGAAGCGGTCCGCATGTATCGATCCTCCTCGCCGTCTGCGGTCGGGCGGATGTGCCCCCCGGGGCCGTACCTTACGCAGCCCGATTCGAACGGGTCAACGAAAAAGTCACCGTGCAGACGCGGGATTTTTACGTTCAGGCTTGACTGTTTGTTTATGGCCGCGTATCCATGAGCCATGGCTGCGGTCGCGAGCGTCGTGTCCAAGGAGCGGCGAACCCAGGCCGAGCGCAGCGCGACGACGCGCTGGCGCCTGCTCGATGCGGCCATCGAATGCCTGCACGACCTCGGCTACGCGCGCACCAGCACGCCCGAGATCGCGCGCCGCGCGGGGTTGTCACGGGGCGCCCAGCTCCACCACTTCCCGACCAAGGCGGAGCTGGTCACGAGCGCGATCGAGCGCCTCTTCGAGCGCCGTCGCGAGGAGTTCCTGCGCGCCTTCGCGGCGCGGCCGGCGGGCAGCGATCCCTGCGAGACCGCCATAGACATCCTCTGGTCCATGGTCTCGGGCCCGACGTTCTACGTCTGGCTCGAGCTCGTGGTCGCGGCGCGGACGGATCCCGAGCTGAAGGAGCCGGTCCAGGAGCTGACCGAGCGCCTCGAGGGCATCGTCGCGACGACGTTCCGGGAGCTCTTCCCGGAGCCGGCGGAGCCGAATCCGTTCTATGGCGTGGCGCCGCGCTTCGCGTTCGCGTTGCTGGACGGGCTCGCGGTCGAACGCCTCAACGCGCGCGATACGACCGCGCACGAGGCCGTCCTGGTGGCCTTGAAGGCGCTTGCCCGGATGGTGATGCCGACGGGCGCGCCCGCGTCCGAATGAACAAGAGAGGAGAGGACACCATGTCGACCACCAGCGGCGCGCTGCTGAGCGAGCGCTACGAAGTTCCGGAGGAGGAGCGATCCTCGACGCCCCGACGGCGTGAATCGTATGAGGCGCTGATCGCCCGCCTCTCGCATCAGTCGGTGGTGAAGCACTTCGACGCGTACGCCGACATCCCGTGGGACGACCCGGCCTACCGCATCGATCCGGACGATCCCCGGTGGGAGCTGCCCGCCGACGACGCGCTCGGCGCGACCACCTGGTACCAGTCACAGCCCGCCGGCGTGCGGTCGCGTATCGGGCTCCACCTCTTCGCGACGTTCATGAAGATCGGCGTCGAGTTCGAGAGCGTGCTGAAGCGCGGCCTCCTCGAGTTCGGCGCGAAGCTGCCGAACGGATCCCCCGAGTTCCGTTACGCCTACCACGAGGTCATCGAGGAGGCGCAGCACTCGCTCATGTTCCAGGAGTTCGTGAACCGCACCGGGTTCGACATCGCCGGCCTCGTCTGGTGGCAGCGCCTCGGCGCGCGTCAGGTGATCCGATTCGCACGGACGTTCCCCGCGCTGTTCTTCGTGTTCGTCCTCGCCGGCGAGGACCCGATCGATCACGTGCAGCGCATGGCGCTCAAGAGCGGGCGCTCGATGCATCCGCTCCTGCGGCGCATCATGCAAATCCACGTCACCGAGGAGGCGCGCCACCTCTGCTTCGCGCGCCACTACCTGCGGCAGAACGTCGAGAAGCTCGGATGGTTCCGCCGCTTCGTGCTCTCGCGCCGCGCGCCGTTCATCCTCGCGGTCATGGCGCAGCTCATGCTCCGGCCGTCGGCGGACATCATCCGGACCTACGCGATCCCGAAGGACGTCATCCGGGCGGCCTACACGGCCAATCCCGCGCACCGCGCCGGGACGTTCGCCGCGATTCGCAAGATCCGCGACCTCCTGACCGAGGTGGGCGTCGTGACGCCCTCGTCGCGACGGCTGTGGCGGATGCTCGGGATCTGGGAGCCGGGCACCGCCGTCGCCTGAGCCGCGGCCGACCGGGGGGAGGGGCCCGGCTTGACTGGGGCCCCGGAAGGTGGTTGATCTGTTCATCAGGATACCCTGATGAGTTCTCTCTCGGCCGCCATCGATGCGCTCCACCTCTTCGGCGACCCCACGCGCGTGCGGCTGGTGGCCCTGCTCGCGCACCACTCGCTCACCGTCGCCGACCTGACCGGCATCACGCGGCTTCCGCAGTCGCGGGTTTCGACCCACCTCGGACGCCTGAAGGAAGCGGGCGTGGTCCGGGACCAGCGCCAGGGCAGCTCCACCGTCTACTCCCTCAACGACGGATCGATGCCCGAGGACCTGCGGCGCGTGTGGACGCTGCTCGCCGAGCAGGTGTCCGACGCGTCGCTGCGAACCGACCGCGAACGGTGCGACGCCCTCCTACAGGCGCGCGAGCGGGATGCTCCCTGGCCCGACGCCCTGGCAGGCGAGATGGAGCGACACTATTCGCCCGGCCGGACGTGGGATGCGCTCGCGCGCGCCTTCATCGGCCTGGTGCGTCTGGGCGACGCGCTCGACGCCGGCTCCGGCGACGGCACCGTCGCACAGCTGCTCGCGTCGCGCGCCCGGAGCTACACCCTGCTCGATCGCAGCGAGCGCATGCTGGCCGCGGCGCGGGCGCGGCTCGCCCGCACGCCGAACGTCCGTTTCCTGCACGGCGACCTGCACGAGATCCCCGCGCCGGCCGGATCGTTCGACCAGGTGCTGCTGCTGAACGTCCTCACGTACGCCGAGCGACCCGGTGCCGCCCTCGCCGACGTCGCCCGCGTCCTGCGACCGGGCGGGTTGCTCACGCTGGTCACGCTCGACGAGCATCCGCACGCCGCCGTCGCCGCCCACTACGGCCACGTGCATCGCGGCTTTCGGACCCCGGCGCTCCGGCGCCTGCTGCAGAAGGCGGGGCTCGCCGTCGACCTGTGCGAGGTGACGTCGCGCGAGCGACGCGAGCCGCAGCTCAGCGTCATCACCGCGTTCGCCCACAAGCCCGAGGGCAATGGAGCATCGCATGTCCACTGACCCGACGACCGCCCGGTTGGAGGCGCTCCTGCGCGCGCGCATCCTCGTCCTCGACGGCGCCATGGGGACGATGGTGCAGCGCCATCGCCTGGACGAGGCCGCCTTCCGCGGGACGCGCTTCCGCGATCACCCGCGCGACCTCCAGGGCAACAACGACATCCTCGTCCTCACGCGGCCCGAGGTCATCAGCGAAATCCACGAGGCGTACCTCGACGCCGGCAGCGACATCATCGAGACCAGCACCTTCAGCGCGACGGCGATCGCACAGGCCGACTACGGCCTCGAGGACGTCGTCTACGAGCTGAACGTCGAGGCGGCCCGGCTCGCCCGCGAGGCCGCGGCGCGCTGGACGGCGCGCACGCCCGAGCAGCCGCGCTTCGTCGCCGGCGCCCTGGGGCCGACGAACCGCACGCTCTCGATCTCGCCTGACGTGAACGACGCGACGCTGCGCACGGTCACCTTCGATCAGGTCCGCGACGCCTATGCGACGCAGGTGCGGGGGCTCCTCGACGGCGGGGCGGACATCCTCCTCGTCGAGACGATCTTCGACACGCTCAACGCGAAGGCGGCGCTGGTCGCGATCGCCGAGGAGCAGGAGCGCCGCGGCGTGCGGCTTCCGCTCGTCATCTCGGTCACGATCACGGACCGCAGCGGGCGCACGCTCTCCGGTCAGACCGTCGAAGCCTTCCACGCCTCGATCGCGCATGCGCAGCCGCTCGCGGTGGGCATCAACTGCGCGCTCGGCGCGCGCGAGATGCGCCCGTTCCTGGCCGAGCTCGCCGCCGTGACGCCGCACTACGTGAGCTGCTATCCGAACGCCGGCTTGCCGAACGCGTTCGGCGGCTACGACGAGCTGGCCGAGACCACGAGCGCGCTGCTGCGCGAGTTCGCCGAATCGAACCTCGTCAACATCGTCGGCGGATGCTGCGGCACGACGCCCGATCACATCCGTGCCATCGCCGCCGCGGTGAAGACGCTGCCGCCGCGGCGCCCGCCCGCACCCGACGGGCTCGCGCACTGGAGCGGCCTCGAGCCCCTCACGATCCGCCCCGACTCGAACTTCCTGATGATCGGCGAGCGGACGAACGTCACCGGCTCGGCCAAGTTCGCGGGGCTCGTGAAGCAGGGCGACTGGGCGTCGGCGGCGCAGGTCGCCGCCGACCAGGTCCGCAGCGGTGCCAACCTGATCGACGTCAACGTCGACGAGGGCATGCTCGACGGCGTCCGCGCCATGACGACGTTCCTGAATCTCATTGCGACCGAGCCGGAGATCGCGCGCGTGCCCGTGCTGGTCGACAGCTCGAAGTGGTCCGTCATCGAGGCCGGGCTCAAGTGCGTGCAGGGCAAGTGCGTCGTCAACTCGATCAGCCTGAAGGAAGGGGAGGCGGAGTTCCTCGACAAGGCGCGCAAGGTGCAGCGCTACGGCGCCGCCGTCGTCGTGATGGCGTTCGACGAGACGGGGCAGGCCGACACGGTCGACCGCAAGGTCGAGATCTGCGAGCGCGCCTACCGCCTCCTCACCCAGCGGATCGGGTTCGATCCGGTCGACATCGTCTTCGACCCGAACGTGCTGGCCGTGGCGACGGGCCTCGAGGAGCACGCCGAGTACGCGCGCGCCTTCATCGAGGCGACGCGGATCATCAAGCAGCGCTGCCCGGGCGCCAAGGTGAGCGGCGGCATCTCGAACCTGTCCTTCGCGTTCCGCGGCAACAACGTCGTGCGCGAGGCGATGAACTCGGCCTTCCTCTACCACGCCATCGCGGCCGGGCTCGACATGGGGATCGTCAACGCCGGGCAGCTCGTCGTCTACGAGGACATCCCGAAGGAGCTGCTCGGCTACGTCGAGGACGTGCTCTTCAACCGCCGTCCGGACGCGACCGAGCGCTTGGTCGAGTACGCCGGGCGCGTCAAGGGCGGCGGCAAGAAGAAGGAGCAGGACCTCGCCTGGCGCGAGGCCTCGGTCGAGGAGCGCTTGAAGCACGCCCTCGTGCACGGCGTCGTCGACTTCATCGACGCCGACGCCGAGGAGGCGCGCGCGAAGTACCCGAAGCCGCTCGACGTCATCGAAGGGCCGCTCATGGACGGCATGAAGGTCGTCGGCGACCTCTTCGGATCGGGCAAGATGTTCCTGCCGCAGGTCGTGAAGAGCGCGCGTGCCATGAAGAAGGCGGTCGCCTGGCTCGAGCCCTTCATGGAGGCCGAGAAGGCGAAGACCGGCGCCCGCGCGCAGGGCAAGATCGTCATGGCGACCGTCAAGGGCGACGTCCACGACATCGGCAAGAACATCGTCGGCGTCGTGCTCGGCTGCAACAGCTACGAGGTCGTCGACCTGGGTGTCATGGTGCCGTGCGACAAGATCCTCGACACGGCCGTCGCCGAGGGCGCGAACCTCGTCGGCCTGTCCGGCCTCATCACGCCGTCGCTCGACGAGATGGTACACGTCGCGAGCGAGATGGCGCGTCGCGGCCTCGACCTGCCGCTCCTGATCGGCGGCGCCACGACCAGCCGCGAGCACACGGCGGTCAAGATCGCGCCGGCGTTCCCCGGCACGACCGTGCACGTCCTCGACGCGTCGCGTGCCGTCGGCGTCGTGGCTTCGCTGCTCGACGCCCGCAAGCGGCGGGAGTTCGATGCCGACAACCGCAGCGAGCAGTCCCGCATCCGCGACGTGCACGCGGCCAAGGCCGCCCGTCCCATCGCACCCTACGCCGAGGCGACCGCGCGGCGGCCGGCGTTCACCTGGCGCCAGACCGACATCCCCGTGCCGGCGGTGCTCGGACGGCAGGTCCTCGATCCGTTCCCGCTGGCCGAGCTGGTGCCGTACATCGACTGGCGGTTCTTCTTCACGGCGTGGGAGCTGCCCGGGAAGTTCCCGCAGGTCCTGGACGATCCCGTCTACGGCGAGACGGCGCGCGATCTCTACCAGAACGCGCGTAAGCTCCTGGACGAGATCCTGCGCGATCGGCTCCTCACCGCGCGGGGCGTCTACGGGTTCTGGCCGGCGCAGAGCGACGGCGACGACATCGTCCTCTACGCGGACGAATCCCGCACGATCGAGGCCCAGCGCTTCCCGATGCTTCGGCAGCAATCCGAACGGACGAACGCGCAGCCGTACCTGTCGCTCGCCGACTACGTCGCGCCGCGCGCGAGCGGCGTGCGGGACTACGTCGGGGCCTTCGCCGTGACCGCGGGGGTCGGCGCCGACACGCTCGCCAAGCGTTTCGAAGCCGCCCGCGACGACTACTCGGCGATCATCGTGAAGGCGCTCGCCGATCGCCTCGCCGAAGCGTTCGCCGAGCTGCTCCACGAGCGCGCGCGGCGCGAGTGGGGCTACGAGACGGGAGCGAAGCTGTCGCACGAGGCGCTCCTGCGCGAAGCGTACCGCGGGATCCGTCCGGCCTTCGGATATCCGGCGTGCCCGGATCACGACGAGAAGCGGGACCTCTTTGCGCTGCTGCGGGCGCCGGAGGTCGGGATCACGCTCACCGAGCACGGCGCCATGCTGCCGGCCGCGAGCGTCAGCGGGCTCTACCTCGCGCATTCCGACGCGCGCTACTTCAGCGTCGGTCGCGTCGGCCGCGACCAGATCGAGTCGTACGCCCGGCGCCGTGGCGTGTCGGTGGCCGAGATCGAGCGCTGGCTCGCGCCGAACCTCGGCTACGACCCGCGGTCGTCGGCTGCGGCGTGAGCGCCCGATGATCGGGCGGTGGGCGGCACTCGGGCGGGAGCTGCGACGACCGCTCGCGTTCCTGGGGGCGCTCGGGGAGCGGTTCTCCCGCCACCGCATGCCGGGGCTGGCGGCGGGCCTCGCGTTCTACTTCCTGCTCGCGTTCTTCCCGTTCATCCTCTTCCTGGTGGCGGTCGTGACGCTCGTGCCCGGCGTCGAGGGGCTCACGGACTGGCTCCTCAAGAGCGCGGCCGACTACGTTCCGCAGGAGGCGTTCAAGATGGTCGAGGGGATCATCCGCGGCGTGCTCTCCACACGGCGCAGCGGGCTCGTCTCGATCGGCGTCGTGCTCGCGCTGTGGAGCTCGTCGTCCGGCTTCTCGAGCGTGATGGACTGCCTCAACGTCGCCTACGGCGTCACCACCCGGCGCGCGTGGTGGAAGGCGCGGCTCGAAGCCCTGTGGCTCACGATCGCGCTCTCGTTCTTCATGGTGCTCGCGTTCGTGCTGACGCTCTTCGCCGGACCGCTCGCGACGCTCGTCGGAAGCTACCTCGGCCCGGCGGGCGGCGTCGCGACCATCGCCTTCAACTGGGTGATCTCGCTCGCGCTCGTGACGCTGGTCACCGCGACCATCTACTACGTGTGCCCGGACGTCGAAGAGCAGCCGTGGCAGTGGTTGTCGCCGGGCGTGGTCGTGTTCACGGTCGGCTTCGGCGTCGCGTCGGCGGGGTTCTCGGTGTGGGTCGCGCGCTTCGGCAGCTACGACAAGACGTACGGATCGCTCGGCGCGCCGATCATCCTGCTCTTCTGGCTCTACCTGCTCGCGACGTTTCTTTTGCTCGGCGGCGAGCTGAACGCGTACCTCGACGAGCGGCGCGCGGATCAGAGATAGAACCGCACGCGGCGCCAGATCTCGTCCGGCGGGAGGAGCGGGCCGCGCGCGATCAGGATCGGCCGCCGCTCGAACGGCATGCAGTACGGGCAGTCGATCTCGGCGGCGACCTCGACCGAGCGGGAGATGCCCCGCAAGTCGGCGGGCGTGAGACCGAGCACGATGACCGTCGAGAAGTCGCAGTCGTGCGGCCCCCACCACCAATAGGTATTGTGCCCGCTGATCGCGTGGGGCAGCCCGAGGGCGGGGCCGAAGAAGTCGATCGCCCCCGCCTCGCCGTAGTTCGACGCATAGATGCACGCGCGCGCACGCTCGTCGGGTGGGAGCCCGCGGTGGACCTCGGCGACGCGGGCCGCGAGCTCCGGCCATCCGAACTGGTCGGCGAAGTGCTGGGGGAGGACGCCCAGCTCGTTGCGCTCGCCGCTCCCGAGCCGCGGATCGAGTCCGATCGCGCGCTGGTAGGCGACGAGACGCTCCGCCGCAAGGAGCGGCTTCGCCATCGGCATGCCCGCCACGCCGGCGACCGTCGCGGCGACGGGCACCACGTAGGCCAGCCGCCGGTGTTGGGCCGCGCGCTCGAACGCGGCGCCGCCCGCGGCGAACAGGAGCTGGTAGTACGGACCGATGTAGTACGCCTTCCCGCGGCCGGCGATCATGAGCGCCAGGATCACGAGGTAGGCCCACACGAGCGCGCGGTAGCGGCCCTCGTCGCGTCGCCAGAGCGAGACGAGACCGGCGATCCAGATCGGGGCGGCGAAGGGATCGAGCACCATCACCTGCTCGGCGACGAACCCGAGCGGCGATTGCGGCAGGTTCTTCAGGGCGCGCGCGTTGGCGGTGAACTCCAGCGTCGGCCAGCCATGCATCGCCTGCCAGACGAGGTGCGGCGCGGCGAGCACCGCGGCGATCGCGAGCCCGAGCCACGGCCACCGCGTGGCGAGATGACGTCGTGCCGGCGTCGCGACGACGCCGGCGGCGAGCCCGATCACGAGGAACACCACGCCGTGCTTGTCGAGGAATCCGATCCCCACCACGGCGCCGAGCGCGAGCCAGAGCCGGGGCGAGTCGCCATCGAGGATCCGCACGACCAGGAGGAGGGCGATCGCCCAGAAGACCATCTCGAGCGCGTTCGGCGTGAGGATGCTGAACATCCCGACGTAGAGCGGCGCCGTCATGACGCCGGCGAGCGCGGTCAGGAGCGCGCCCCGCCCGCCGCCGAGCTGCCGGACGAGGCGCGCCGTCACGAGGACGGTCGCCGCGGCCGCGAGGGCGGGCAGGAGGCGGATCGCCGGCAACCCGTCGCCGAGGACGGCCCGGACCGGAATCAGGAGCACTTCGAGCAGCGGCGGATGATCGACGTAACCTGCCGCAAGGTGGGCGTTGCACGCGAGGTAGTAGAGCTCGTCGCGGAAGTAGCCGTAGCCGTGGCTCGTCGCGACGTAGAAGAGGAGCGTCGCGACGGCGAGGGCTCCGGCCATGCGGCCCGGTCAGCGCCGCCAGAGCGCGACGGCCTCGGCGAAGCGCCGTCGTTCTTCCGGCGTCTGCGCCGGGTTGTGGTCCGGATGGTTGTCTTTGAGAAAGCGCCGCCACGCCACCAGGAAGCGTTCCTGCGTGCAGTCGGCCGGAAGCTTCAGCAGCTTCAGCAGCGACGCAGGCTGCTTGGCCCGCTTGCCGATCGGCACGCGCCCCTTTGGGGATGCCTTCGCGCGCCCGCGCGGGCGCGGCTCGGACCAGCCCTCGGCCATCTTCAGCCACCACCGCAGATCCCTGACGACCTCGGCGTAGGTGGGGTTCTTCCGCCAGGCGGAGGGGAACCACTCCTTGTGCAGGTGGCCGAGGAAGCCCTCCAGCCGGAGCGCGAGATCGTGCGGGACCTTGCCGTGCACGCGGCCGAGGGCGGTCAAGAGCGCCGCGGACTCGTGCTGGTAGAACGAGCGGTGGCGCTGCCAGCGCGAATGCACCGCCCGGCCGAGCCAGGGGTGGAGACGGCGGAGAAGGAGACGCGCTGCGGATGCCTGGGGCAAGCTCGGAGCACATTGCGTCCCCGAGCATCCTTGTCAACGCTCTTGCCGGCGAAAGAACGCTCGTGAGAAGAAGCGTCCGCCGGTGATCCACTTCCCCCCGTTTCGCCTGGACCTGGTTGCCGGTCGCCTCATGCGCGGCGACGAGCCGATCGCCCTGCGGCCGAAGACGTTCGCAACGCTGCGCCACCTGGCGGAGCGTCCAGGGGCTCTGGTCACCAAGGACGATCTGCTCGCGGCCGTGTGGCCCGACGCTGCGGTCACCGAGGACATGCCGCGTTTTTCGATCCGCGAGCTGCGCCGCGCCCTCGGCGATGACCCTGCCGCTCCGCGGTTCATCGAGACGGTGCACGGCCGGGGCTATCGCTTCATCGGCGGCGGGTCGGGGGCCGCCGGCCCGTCCCGACGCGGCACGGACGCTGGAGGCCCGGCGGGCGCGATCGTGGTCGGCCGTGACCGGGAGTTGGGGACGCTCCTCGACTGGCTGTCCTCGGCGCGTCGGCGCGAGCGCGTCGTCGGCTTCCTTGCGGGCGACGCCGGCATCGGCAAGACGACACTGGTCGACGCGTTCCTCGCCCGCCTCGCCACGGCGGACCCCGACGTCGTCGTCGCGCGCGGCGAGTGTCGCGAGGTGGTCGGCGCGGGCGAGCCGTACCGCCCGCTGCTGGAGGCCGTCCAGGCGCTGGCGATCGGCGGGGCACGCGCGGGCGTGATCGCGTCGCTTCGCGCGCACGCTCCGACCTGGCTCGCGCAGCTACCTTCCCTCGTCGACGCCGACGAGGCCGCCGCGCTCCGCCAGCGCCTCGTGGGATCGACCGGCGACCGGATGCTGCGCGAGTTCGCGAGCTGGGTCGAAGCGACGGCCCTCGAGGCGCCGCTCGTGCTGGTGGTCGAGGATCTGCACTGGAGCGATCGCGCGACGCTCGACGCCCTGGCGGCCCTCGCGCACGGGCGGGCGCCCGCCCGCCTGCTCGTGCTCGCGACGTATCGGCAGGTCGACGCGATCGTCTCGGACCACCCGCTGCGCGGTGTCCGGCAGGAGCTCGTGCGCCGCCGGCTGTGCTGCGAGGCGACGCTCTCGGCCCTGCCGCGCGACGCCGTCCACGACTATCTCGTCGCCCGTTTCGGGCCGCAGGCCGTGAGGGACGCGCTGGTCGCGTTCGTCCACGATCGCTCGGACGGCAACCCGCTCTTCATGACCGCGGTCGCCGATCAGGTCGTCGCCGAGGGTGTGCTCACCCGCGCCGCCGGGCGCTGGGAGATCGACGGGGCCGCCACGTTCGACGACCTCGGCATCCCGGACACGCTGCGCGAGATGGTCGAACGCCAGCTCGAGATGCTCGACGGGCCGACGCTCGCGGCGCTCGAGGCCGGCAGCGTGGTCGGCGCCGAGTTCGCCGCGCCCGCGGTCGGCGCGGCGATCGGCCAGGGGAGCACCGAATCGGTCGAGGACCTCTGCGACGTCCTCGTGCGCCAGGGACGCCTGCTGCGGTTCCTCGGCGAGTGCGAATGGCCCGACGGCACGACCGGCGCGCGCTACGGGTTCCGGCACGCGCTCTACCAGGACGTCCTCTCGGCGCGCATTCCGCCGTCGCGGCGGAGGCGGCTGCACCAGCTCGTGGGCGAGCGGCTCGAACGTGCGTACGCCGCCGACGCGGCGCCGGTGGCGGCCGAGCTCGGCACGCACTTCGACAAGAGCGGCGACCGCGCACGCGCCGTCGAGTACCTGGGGCAAGCCGCGGACGTGGCGCAGAAGCGCTTCGCCGATCGCGAGGCGATCGCGTACATCGAGCGCGCGCTCGCACTCCTCGAGACGATGCCGCCGTCCGAGGACCGTACGCGGCGCGAGCTGATGCTGCGCATGGTTCTGGCGCCGTCGCTGGGCGTCGTGTTCGGCAACGCGTCGCCGGAGCTGGAGGCGTCGAGCGCCCGCGTGCGCGCGCTGCTGACGGAGGTCGGCGAGACGACGAGCCACCTGTTCGCATTGTTCGCCCTGTTCACCTTCGAGCTGATGCGCGGCGGCCTCGACGCGGCGACGGAGATCGCCGAGCGTGCGCTCGACCTGGGGGCGCGCGTCGCGCCGGTATTCGCCAGCGTCGGGCACCTCGCGGCCGGCATCTCGCGCTGCTATCGGGGCGAGTTCGAGCGCGGTCGCCGCCATTTCGAAGCGACCCTGACGGAGGCGCCGCCGGCCGCGTGGCCCATCACCTTCGATCCACCCCAGATCGCGTCCTTCCACCTCGCCGACCGCGTGCTCGTCTACCTCGGCTATCCGGAGCAAGCCGTCGCCCACGCGCGGCGCACGCTCGCGCGCGCCGAGGAGATCGGGCACCCGTACACGCGCGCCGTCGCGGCCGGCAC
>DATJZY010000160.1 GCA_035577985.1 Candidatus Eisenbacteria bacterium | reverse complement strand
TCCTGCCCCTTCACGGCGCCGCAGTAGGCCGCGAAGGTGTCGACCGAGTGGTCGATGAAGAGCTGCCCGTCGCGCGGGTTCTTCCCGAAGATGACGGTGGGCATGCCCATCTTGTAGACCTGGGGGCAGCTCCGCTCCGGGACAACCCGCTGCAGCGCGCTGGCGACGGCCTCGCCCACCTCCGTGCCGGGATGGTGCGTGCCGGCCGCCACGGATTTCCCGTCGGGCGGATTGAGACAGCAGCCCTTCGGGACGATCAGGTCGATCGAGTCGAAGAAGCCCTCGTTCTTCGGGATGGATGGATCCATCATGGCCGCGAGCTGCGCCACGACGTAGCCGCGCGTGTTGCCGAACGTCGAGTAGGCCTGGATCTCCGGGCGCTCGTCCGAGCCGGTGAAGTCGACGGTGAGATTGCTCCCCTTCACCGTCACCTTGCAGTGGACGTGGATGTCCGGGTTCCCGTGTGGATCCTGATCGACCCAGACGTCCGACTCGTAGACGCCGTCGGGCCATCGCGCGACCTCCTCCTTGAAGCGACGCTTGGCATAGGCGACGATGCCGCGGACCGCGGCGCGGACGGTCTCGGTGCCGAAGCGCTCGCAGATCTCCTTCATCCGGCGCACGCCGAGCTGTGCCGCCCCCACCTGCGCGCGGAGGTCGCCCAGGAAGGTCGGCGTGCGGTTGTTGACGGCGATCATGTACTCGACGTCGCGCCGCTTCTCGCCGCGCTCGTAGATCTTCACGGCCGGAAAGCGCACGCCCTCGGCCCAGATGTCTGGTGCGTTCACGTTGTAGCCGCCCGGCGCGCCGCCGCCGGTGTCGGCGTGGTGGCACTGGATCGATCCGATCAGTACGCACTCGCCGTCGTGGAAGACGGGCGCGAAGACGTTGTAGTCGGGCAGATGGCCGCCGCCGTGGTACGGATCGTTCGCGACCAGTACGTCGCCGTCGTGGAGGCCGTCGGGTCCGAAGAACTCGACCGCGAAGCGGACCGGCAGCGTCGACGACAGCATGAACTGCGGGATGCCGACCGAGAGGGCGGCGAGCTGCCCGGTGGCGTCGAGGATCGTCGCGTTGCGCTCGTTCGACTGGTTCAGGATCGGCGTCGTGGCCGTGAGGCTCACGTGCGTCGCCATCTCGTAGCAGATCGTCTCGAAGGCGCCGAGGATGATCTCGGTCGTGACCGGATCGGCCTTCTTCCCTCCTCGCGCGGCTCGCGGGCGCGGCGGGGCTTTGCGGACGGCCGTGCGCATGAGCGATGGGGCTACACCGAACCCGTCGGGCTGACAAGGACGACGGTTCAGTGTTCCGTCGCAAGCGCGGGCGGCTGGCTCTCGAGCTCGGCGATGGCGCGATCGAGGCGCGCGCGCAGGCCGACGACGTAGTCGTACAGCCCCTCGTGGATGATCGCGAACGCGACCGCGTCGGCGAAGACGCGCGGGCGGCGAAGCAGCGTCGTGCCGAGCAGCGTCGCCGTGAACCACGCCCGCCGCGGGCCCGCGCGAACGACCGTCCGCCACAGGATGCGAACCAGGAGCCTCATGTCGGCGAGGCCCACCTCGAGCTGGCGTCCGGCCGTCTTGCCGCGGTTGAGCAGGAAGTCGAGGGTCCGGCGCCGGAAGGTGGGGAACTCGTAGAGCCGCGTGATGAGCTCGCGATAGCCGCGGTAGAGCTCGAGCCGCGTCATCGCCTTCGGCAGGATGTTCGAGAGGACGAACTGGTCGCCTTCGGTCTCCCCCACCAGCCGCTGCTCCTGCGCGACCCGGGCGTGGAGCGGCGTCTTCGGCATCGCCTGCAGCATGCCCGTCATCGACACCGGGATGCGGGCGTCCTGGATGAAGGAGAGTTGCTCCTCGAAGATGGTCGCGTCGTCGTGGTCGAAGCCGACGATCATGCCGGCCTGCACCTGGATGCCGTAGGACTGCACGCGCCGGACGCTCTCGACGAGGTTGCCGCGCAGGTTCTGCGTCTTCTTGGTCTCGGTCAGCGAGGCCGCGCGCGGGCTCTCGATGCCGATGAAGACGGTGGTGAAGTGCGCCGCGTGCAGGAGCGCCAGCAGCTCGTCGTCCTGGGCGACGTTCAGCGTCACCTCGGTGTTGAAGTGGATCGGGTGGTCGTGCGCCTCGCTCCAGGCCGCGATCGCGCGCAGCAGCTCCTTCGCCAGCTTCTTGTTGCCGATGAAGTTGTCGTCGACCAGGAAGACCTGCTTCGCGCCGAGGCGATGGCACTCTTCGATCTCGGCCATCACCTGGCCGACCGTCTTGGCGCGCGGCCGGCGGCCGTACACGACGATGATGTCGCAGAACTCGCACGAGAACGGGCATCCGCGGGCGAACTGGATCGTGAGCGCGTGGTAGCGATCGACCTTCAGGAGCTCGAAGCGCGGCATGGGCGACGAGGTGAGCTCGGGCTTGTCGGCCGGACGGTACTCGGCCTGCCACGTGCCCTCCGCGTAGTCGCGCAGGAACTGCGGCCAGGTCTCCTCGGCCTCGTCGACGAAGAGCACATCGCACTTGCCGCGCAGCTCCTCGGGACACAGCGACGCGTATGGCCCACCGACGACCACGAAGCGTCCGCGGCTGCGGAAGGCCTCGATCAGCTCCAGCATCCGCTCCCGATGGATGATGTAGCCGGTGATGCCGATGATGTCGGCCTCGACGTCGAGGTCGACCTCTTCGACGTTCTCGTCGCAGAGCGTCACCTCGTAGTCGCGTGGCGTCAGCCCCGCGACCGTCGGCATCGACAGGTTCGGAAACGCGCAGCGCTTCCCGAGCGTCCCCAGGATGTGGTCGTAGGTCCAGAAGCTCGGGGGGTTGCGAGGCGTGACGAGGTGGATACGCACCCTGAGTCCCGTGTGGCTCGCCCCCGCGCCCGTTGTCAATGGGGGTAGGCCGCGTCAGCGGCGCGGCCGGAATTTCGGGAGGGTGATCTCGTCGTCGACCTTCTCGAACACGACCTCGACCGGCAGGCCGATCCGGAGGTCCTCGTTCGTGCACTCGACCACGTTCGTGTGCAGGCGGATACCCTCCTCGAGCTCGACGATGGCGACGTTGTAGGGCACGTCGGCGTAGAAGCCCGGGTGCTGCGGCCGGTGCACGATGATGAACGAGTAGATCGTCCCGCGCCCCGAGAGGGGCGTCCATTCGTGCTCCAGCGCCAGGCACCTGGGGCACACGACGCTCGGCGGGAAGCGGAGGTGGCCGCAGGCCGAGCAGCGCTGGACCGCGAGCTTGTGGTCGCGGCAGGCGGCCCAGTACGGGGCCCCGTCCTCGGTGATGCCGGGCAGCGGCCGATCGATCTGGAACATACGGACGCTTACGCTCCCCCCGGCTGGCCGCTCCGGCCGTCGGCCTCGTCCAGGGCGGCTCCGGACCCGAGCGCGGCCAGGAACTCGCCCATGTGCCGGTTGAACTCGGTGGGCTGCTCGAGCATGGCGATGTGCCCGCAGCGCTCGATGACCCGTAGCCGGGCGTGCGGGATGCTGCGCACGAGCTGGGCGCTCTTGTGGGCCGGCACGATGCGATCCTCGCGCCCCCAGACGGCGAGGACGGGCTGGGTGATGCGGCCGAGCGGCTGCGATTCCGCCGCCAGCACGCCTCCGACCGAGCGCGCGATGGCGCGGGCGAAGTCGGGGAAGTCGTCCGCGGCGAGGCGCGCAGCGAGGATCCGGCGCCGCGTGACGTGCCCGATCAGGGTGCGGTCGTAGAACGTCTGCTCCAGGGCGCGATCGAGCGCGGCGCGCATGACGCTCGGGCGCGAGAGCGCCTGGATCGCCTTGCCGAAGGGCCGCAGCCCCCGGGCGTACTCGCTCGCCGGCGCCGCCAGCACGAGGGCTTCGACGAAGCGCGGATACCAGCACGCCAGCTCGAGCGCGATCTTGCCGCCCAGCGAGCTGCCACCGACGATCGCGCGGTCGATGCCGAGCTCCCGGGCGAGGGTGCGCACGACCCCGGCGTAGAAGTCGATCGTGTACGGCGCGTCGGGCTTCGCCGACTCGCCGTGACCCGGCAGGTCGGGCGCCACCACGCGATGGCGATCCGCGAACTCGTCGACGACGTGCTCCCAGATGTCGTGCGACGCGCTGAGCCCGTGCAGCAGGAGGAGCGGCGGCCCCTCGCCGGCCTCGAGCACGCGGAGTCGCACGCCGTCGGCGACGACGTCGCGATGGCGTCCCTTCGTCATGGCGTGCGGAGGATGGCCGCCGTGTAGGCGACGGTGGGCGGCGGCTCGTGCGGTGCGCCGCCGTAGCCGGTACACATCGAGTAGGTCACCTTCGCCACCTGATTGTACGACGTCCCGCGGATCTGGCGAACCGCCTCGGCGACGTGGCCCATGCCCTGGAGGTGTCCTTCCGAGATGAGCCCGCCGGCCGTGTTGCACGGCAGCCGGCCATCGAGCCCGATCTGTCCGCTCTGGATGAACTCGCTCACGTTCTCCCACGTACAGAAGCCGTAGGCGACGAGGTCGTGCGGGACGCGCGGCGTGAAGGCGTCGTAGATCTGGCACACGCTGACGTCGCGCGGCTCGATGCCGGCCATGCCGAAGGCGCGCTCGCCCGCCTCGCGCCCGCTGCCGTGCCCGGTGTCGTACGGGTGGATCACCTCCGAGGAATGGACCTGGCCCACGCCCGACACGAGTGCGGGAACCTGGCGGAGGTCGCGCGCGCGCTCGGCGCTGGTCACGACGAACGCGCCGCCACCGTCGGTGAACAGGCAGCAGTCGAACAGGCGCAGCGGCTCGTTGATGAAGCGGCTCGCCTGGTGATCCGCGATCGTCATGGGCTTGCGCATCTGGGCGTGCGGATTGCGCATCGCGTGCGTGCGCCAGGTGACGGCGATGCGGGCGTAGTCGAGCCCCGTGAGCCCGTGCTCGTGCATCTGCCGGCGCATCAGGTGCCCCATGAAGGTGATGGCACCGACGTCGCCGTAGGGAATGGCCCACGGCGAGCCGAAGAGGGTCGGCAGGATGCCCTGTGGGCTGTTCTGGGTGCCGAACGCGCACAGGACGGCGCGGCACATCCCGGCGTCGAGGAGCGCCAGCGCCGTCTGCAGCATGCCGATCGCCGTGGCGCCGCCCATGTCCATCGTCGAGCAGAAGGCGGGCGTGATGCCGAGGAACGCCGCGGCGCGCGACGCCCAGCCGTGCGCCTCGCCCTGCGAAGACGGGAACGCGACCAGCACGCCGTCGAGATCGTCGCGCGCGATGCCGCAGTCGTCGATCGCGTGCTTCGCCGCCTCGAGGCAGAACCCCATGGCGCTCGTGCCCGGGAGCTTCCCGAAGCGCGAGAGCCCGATGCCCGCGACGGCGTATGTGTCCCGCAGGCGGGTCGATTCGGGCATCGCGTCAGTTCGACAACGCGAGGGTGGCGGTGCCGACGACCTTTCGCTCGCCGCTCTGCGTCTCGCTCCAGATGTCGCAGTCGACGAGGCGCGTCCCGCCGTCGTCGCGCACGGCCGTGACCACGCCCTTGCAGGTGACGACGTCGCCCGGCCAGGTGAGCTTCGCGAAGCGCGCGCGGAACTTGCGTACGTTGGCGACGCCGCCCGCGGCCTTGTGGAGGAACTCGCCCAGATATCCCATCGACAGCATGCCGTGCGCGAACACGCCGGGGTAGCCGGCGTTCTTCGCGAACTCGTCGTCGAGGTGGATCGGGTTCGGGTCGCCGGCGGCCGGCCCGTACTCCTTCAGCGTCTCGCGGGTGATCGCAGGCTTCGTCAAGGGCGGCAGCTCGCTGCCGACCGCAACCGACTTCGCGGACAGGGCCATCGTCACGTCCTCTTCGAGATGAGAATGTTGCGGGAGTAGAAGACCGGCTTCTCGGCCGCGTCCTTGCCCTCGGTCTCGAGCACGACGAAGTCGAGCGTGCCGCCCGATCCGCTCTGCTTCTCGTAGACGTCGGCGATGCGGCCGGTGAGGGTGAGGGTCTCGCCGATCCTGAGCGGTCGCACGTACTCGAACTCCTGCTCGCCGTGGACCAGCGTCATGAAGTTGAGGCCGAGCTCGAGGAAGGTGTCCATGCCGCCGGCCATCGCCTGGGTCATGAAGGCGATCGGATAGGTGGGCGGCGCCACGATGGCACCGAAGGGCCCACGGCGGGCGACCTCCGCGTCGAGGTACAGCGGGTCGGGATCGCCGAGCGCGCGGGCGAAGTCCGCGATGTGCTCGGCGGTTACGGTGGCGCTGCCGTTGGTGAGCACGCGCCCGATCATGTCCTTCGAAGGCATCGTCGTCCGTCGCGATGCGCGCCGGCGGCGCGCGCGTTCAATCGACTGATTAGGGCAATTGCACGAACGGGCCGGGCGGTGTCAAGCGTGCGCCGAATGGACGGGCGGCGATGCGGTCCGTATGTACGAGCGGCGATGCGGGCCATGCACAGCCTGGGCGGAAGCGCCGTCCACGTCTGGACCACGGTTCCCGAGGAGCTGGGGGACCCGGCCCTGCTCGAGCGGTACGTGGCCCTGCTGACTCCCGACGAGCGGGTACGCCACGCCCGCTTCCGCCTGCCCGCGACCCGCCGCCAGCACCTGGTGGCGCGGGCGCTGGTGCGCACCGTGCTGTCGCGTTACGCGGCGGTCGAGCCAGGCGCGTGGCGGTTCGTCGCCAACGCCCACGGGCGACCGG
>DATJZY010000159.1 GCA_035577985.1 Candidatus Eisenbacteria bacterium | reverse complement strand
ACGCTCGAGCCGCTCCACCAGGGAGGGTGACACCGACACGTCCCATGCCACGTGCCCGAACGGATAGCGCCGATGCGTGGCCCTTCCGGGATCGTCATGCACGACGGCATCACAGAGCCAGCAGAACGCAAGGCCACACTCGTCGCAGTGGCGGCGGGCCAGGTGCTTGGCATCGAGGCTGCAGCGCATCGACGCGAGCGGCAGATGCTTGTAGAAGGCCGCCACGGTTTCCTCGTATCCTGTCTGCGCACGCACCTTCCCGCCGAGGGCGACGGAGCACGCGCTCGACCTCCGGTTTCATCTTTTCGTCGACGCGCTGGATCCCCCGCCGATGCCGCTCGCCGTCCGGCCGGCACCATCGCCCACGCAGTGGCACCCCGTGCTCGCGCCGCGCTCTGCCGACGCCGCGAGATGGCACGCAGGCTGCAACACCGCCGTTGAGACCCGGAGGTATTGATATGCAACCCGTGCCCCCCGTTTCGCTTCGCACCCGCCTCCGCGCGTGCCGCAGCTTCCTGCTCACACCGGGCTCGCATCCCGAGCGCTTCGCTGCCGCCCGGGCGGGCGACGCGATCATCGTGGACCTCGAGTCCACCGTCGCCGTCGCCGACAAGGGACGAGCCCAGCACGCCGCGCTCGAGTTCTTCCGGGAGAAGCCGGAAGTGGACTTCGTGCGCATCCTCCGCATCAACAGCCCGCACTCGGTCGAAGGGCTTCGCGACCTGCTCGTGCTCCACGAAGCCGAAGGGCGCCCCGACGCGATCATCATTCCGAAGTGTCAGTCCGCGGACGAGATCCGGATCGTGGCCGACATCCTCGATGGCACACGCTCCGCGATCGGCGTCCTCCCGATGGTCGAGCTGGCGCGGGCGGTCTTCGTCGCCCATTTCATGGCCGACGCGCACGAGCGGGTCTGCGGGCTCTTCCTCGGCGGCGGTGATCTGGCCGCCGACCTCGGTGCCGAAGGCTCCTGGGAGAACCTGCTGTTCGCGCGCTCCCGCCTCGTCGCGGCTGCGGCCACGACCGGCATCGCAGCCATCGACGTGCCCTACTTCAAGCCCGACGATGCCGGCTTCAAGCAGGAAGCCAGCGCGAGCCGCAGGCTGGGCATGACGGGCAAGGCGGCTCTCCACGCCGAACAGCTCCCCGAGATCAATGCGATCTTTTCGCCCTCGGCGGACACCGTGGCGCACGCGCGCTCGGTGCTGGCTGCCTGCGCCGCAGCCGGCACGGGTACGCCCGTGCTGAACGGCCATGTCGTCGAGCCGGCCATGGTCCGCGAGGCCGAGCGCGTGGTCGCGATCGCAGACCGGCTGCGCAACCACTGAAGGCGTTCGTGTGCTGAACACGATTGCCACGACGCTCGTTCCCGTCGCCTTCGTCATGTTCCTCGGCTACTGGGCGGGGTACCGCGAAATCTTCGGGGCCACCGACCGGACGCAGCTGACGAAGCTCGTTCTCACCTGGCTCCTGCCCCCGCTGCTCATCGCGGGGATGCTGAAGACGCCGCGCGCGGACCTGATGGACTACAGGATTCCGCTGCTCTTCGTCGTCGGGCTCCTGCTTCCCTACCTCGTCGTGCTGCTCGGATGCCGGTACGTGCTGAAGTGGGACCTCAGCACGTCGACGTTGAGGACGGACCTCCTCATCTTCCCGGACATGGTCTTCATGGGCGTCCCCATCCTCGGCCAGCTGTTCGGTCCTTCGAGTCTCTACCCAATTCTCATCGCGAATCTGGTCCCGGTTCTCTTCATCCTTCCTATCACTAACGTCTTGCTGAAGCTCGATTCGGAGAAGGGCGCGAGTGCTGGGGCTCGTGCTGCCGTCGAGACGATCGTGAAGGCGGTGACCGAGCCCCGTGTGTGGTTGCCCTTCATCGGCATCGCGCTCGTGCTCCTCGATGTCGCGGTGCCGAAGTTAATCATCTCGTCGCTCGATCTGATCGGTGGTGCGACGACCGCCATCTCACTCTTCGTCTCGGGACTCATCATCGCCCAGGAAAAGGTGCGACTGACGAAAGCCGTCGCATTCGACACCGTCATCAAGAATCTGGTGTGTCCCGCAGTCATGCTCGGCATCGTCCTCATGTTGGAGATCAAAGGCGCCGTCGCGAAAGAGGCTGTCCTGCTCGTGGGCCTGCCATCCGCAGTCATCACGACCATGTACGCCGAAGAACGCGGCAAGCTCCAGGCCGAGTCCTCGACCACGGTGCTCGGCACCCGCGTGTTCTCGTTCGTTTCCATCCCGATCCTGATCTGGGCCTCGAATCTTCTGATCCCCGCGTGAGAGCGCTTACGCCCATGGACACCACAGACCACTTCTACACCGTGCAACCGAAGGACGCGCCTCCCGAGCTTCAGGAGATCGGGAAGCTGCTCGCTGCCAGCGATCTGGATCTCGATTCCCAGATCGAGGTGTTCGTGGTGTGCCGGCGGCAGGGGCGCCTCGTCGCCTGCGCGGGCCTGGATCACTCCACGATCAAGTGCGTTGCCGTCGCCGAAGACGCGCGCGGCGAGTCGCTCAGCCTCAGGCTCGGCGGCGAGGTCGTCAACCTCGCGGCGGCAAGAGGTCAGTTCCACCTCTTCCTCTACACCGCGCCCCGCAACCTGCCTTTCTTCCGCGGTTGGGGGTTCTATCCGGTGGTCGAAGTTCCACAGCGGGTCGTCGTGATGGAGAACAGTCCCGTCGCGATCGAGAGATATTGCGACTCCCTGCGCGCGCAGCGCCGGCCCGGGACGAGAGTCGGCGGCATCGTGCTCAACGCCAATCCCTTCACCCTCGGCCACCGCTATCTGGTCGAGCATGCCGCTCGCGCGTGCGACTGGCTCCACGTGTTCGTCGTGAAAGAAGACGCCTCGTCGTTCTCCTACGCGGATCGCTTCGCGCTGGTCGCGGCGGGTGTGCAGGGGATCGACAACCTGACCTTGCATCCCGGCTCCGATTACATCATCTCCCGCGCCACCTTCCCCGCCTATTTCCTGAAGGACCAGGCGCTCGTCGAGCGGAGCTGGGCCGCGATCGATCTGCTCCTGTTTCGCGAATACATCGCCCCCGCGCTGGGCATCACCCATCGCTACGTGGGGACCGAGCCCTTCGATCGCGTCACCAACAGCTACAACACGCAGATGAAGCAGTGGCTCGAGGACGCGGCGTCTGTGGCGCCGCCGATCGGCGTCGTCGAGACCCCCCGTGCTTCCGTCGGCGGCGTGCCCATCTCCGCGACCGAAGTGAGACGGCTCCTCGCGCAGCGCGATTTCGGAAGGATCGCAGCGCTCGTCCCCGCGACGACGTTGCAGTTCCTCGAGAAGAGATTCCCGGCAGCAGCGAGCGCCACGTCAATCGGGAGAGCAAACGGCATGAAGGTCATCAAGGAAGCCGTCGCAGGTACCCTGGAATCCAGCGATCTGCTGGTCAAGGTGGCCCCTGGCGCCAACGGGACTCGCGACATCGCGATCCGGAGCGAGGTGATCAAGCAGTTCGGCAAGCAGATCCGGCGCGTCGTCACCGACACGCTGGACGCGCTGTCGATCACCGAGGCGGCGATCGCGATCGAAGACAAGGGTGCTCTGGATTGCGTGATCCGAGCACGCGTGCAGGCGGCGTTGCTGCGCGCCTGTGCTCCGGAAGACCTCGATTGGGAGAAACTGTCATGAAGCTGCGTCGAAGCATGCTCTTCGTCCCCGGCGACAACGCGGCGATGTTGAGCACTTCATTCGTCTTCAAACCGGACTCCGTCATGTTCGACCTGGAGGACGCGGTCTCGCCGCGCGAGAAGGATTCCGCCCGCCTGCTCGTGTATCAGGCGCTGCGACACCCGGCCTATCGCGCGATCGAGACCGTCGTGCGTATCAACGAGCTGAATACGGAGTTCGGGATCAAGGATCTGGAAGCTGCAGTCCGAGGGGGCGCCCACATCGTGCGTCTGCCCAAGACCGAGACCGCCGAGGATATCCGTCAGCTCGAGGCGCACGTGGCGCGGATCGAAAAAGCGTGCGGTCGCCTGGCCGGCGACACGAAGCTGATGGCCGCGATCGAGTCCGCATCCGGCGTGGTGAACGCCGTGGCGATCGCGACCGCTTCCCCGCGGATGATTGCGATCGCCCTGGCCGGATTCGATTACCTGGTCGACATGCACACGAAGCGCAGCGACGGATCGGAGCCCGAGCTGTTCTACGCGCGGGCCGCCGTGCTGCACGCCGCACGTGCGGCGCACATCGATGCCTTCGACGTCGCGTACGGGAACGTGAACGACGACGAGGGTTTCCTTCGGGAGGTCAGGATCGCGAAGGAGCTCGGGTTCGACGGCAAGTCGTTGATCCACCCGAAGCAGATTCCTCTGCTGCACGCGGCCTACGCGCCGACGCCGGACGAGGTGAATCATGCGAAGCGTGTGCTCGCGGCTGCGGACGAGGCGCATCGCAATGGACTCGGAGTCGTGTCGCTCGACGGCAAGATGATCGATCCGCCGGTGATCGACGAGGCGGAAATGACTTTGCAGATCGCCGAGGCCTCCTGACAGGGACCACGGTCGAAACAAAGGAAGCTGGTCATGAACACGAACGAGACCCTCGTACGACTGAAGACGCAGGATCCCGCGCTCGGCCCGCTGCGGCCGTTCGCTGGAGCGAACGCGTCGACGCCCTATCTCGAGAGCCAGGACACCAAGCTGCACCGCAAGCTCTGTGGATCGCTCGAGGAGGCTATCCGGCGCTCGGGGCTCGAGAATGGAATGACCATCTCCTTCCATCACGCCTTCCGCGAGGGCGACAAGGTGGTCAACCAGGTCGTCGATACCCTGGCGCGTCTCGGCTTCAAGAACCTGACGCTCGCCTCGAGCTCGCTGCTGAACTGTCACGATCCGCTCGTCGAGCACATTCGGAGCGGGGTCGTCGCGCAGATCTATACGTCCGGCCTGCGTGGCAAGCTCGCGGAAGCGGTCTCGAACGGCCTGATGAAGCGACCCGTCCAGATTCACTCGCACGGAGGCCGGGTTCACCTGCTCCAGACGGGGGAGCTGAAAATCGACGTCGCCTTCCTCGGCGTCTCCTGTTGTGACGAGTTCGGCAACGCGAACGGCTCGCACGGCAAGCTCAGCTGCGGCTCGCTCGGCTATGCGAAAGTCGATGCCCAGTACGCCCGCCGGGTCGTGCTGCTGACCGAAGAGCTCGTGGACTTCCCGAATCACCCGGTCAGCATCTCGCAGGACCGCGTCGATTGGATCGTCAAGCTGGATCAGGTGGGCGACCCCACCTTGATCAGCGTCGGCGCGGCGCGCGTGACCAGCAATCCGCGAGAGCTGCTGATCGCGCGGCGCGCCGCGGACGTCATCGAGCACGCCGGCTATTTCGAGAGCGGCTTCTCCATGCAGACGGGCTCGGGCGCGTCGTCCACGGCCGCCACCCGGTTCCTCGAGGAGCGCATGACGCGCAAGGGCATCAAGGCGAGCTTCGCCCTGGGCGGCATCACTGGCAGCATCGCCGATCTGCACAAGAAGGGGCTGATCGAGGCGATCGTCGACGTGCAGTCGTTCGATCGCGACGCAGCGGAATCGCTGCGCACTTCGAGCGCCCACCTCGAGATCTCGGCCAACGAGTATGCGAATCCCACTTCGAGGGGCGCTTGCGTCGATCGGGTGAACGTCGTGATCGAGAGCGCGCTGGAGATCGACCTCGACTTCAACGTCAACGTGATCACCGGCTCCGACGGGGTCATGCGCGGCGCATCGGGCGGACATAGCGACGTGGCGGCAGCGGCCGACCTGACCATCATCGTGGCGCCGTTGGTGCGGAGCCGCATCCCGACGGTCGTGCGCCGCGTGACGACCTTGCTGACGCCCGGGGAATCGGTCGACGTGCTGGTGACCGACCACGGCATCGCCGTGAACCCGGCGCGGCCGGAGGTCGAGAAGCGCCTGCGCGACGCTCGGCTGCCCGTCATGACGATCAAGGAGCTGTACGAGAAGGCGGTCGCCCTGACCGGCGAGCCGGAGCCCCTCGAGTTCACGGATCGCATCGTCGGGATCATCCGCTATCGCGACGGCAGTGTGATCGACGTCGTGCGGCAGGTGAAGAACTGATCATGCGTGCGCTCGTCGCGATCGTCGGTGGCCCCCCCGTCGGCATCGAGCAGATGCTGGATGCCAGAGAGGAGCGGGTCGCTCGACAGGGCACTGCGCTGGCGCGCTTCGGCAGGCCCCTGGTGTCGATGACCCTCGTGATGCCGGGCCCGCTGAAGGATGGCTGGTTGCAACGGAGCGTGCTGGAGCTGGCACTCGGCGAGCTGGAGACGACAGCGAGCGACAGGCGCTGGCCCGTCCTGTCGCGCGAAGTCTCGTGGCAGCAGACCGGCCCGGAAGCGCTCTATGTCATCGACGGGGAGCCAGAGATCTTGAAGGCGGCCACCATCGAGCTGGAAGATCGGCACCCGCTGGGAAGGCTCTGGGACCTCGACGTGATCGCGCCCGGTCCTCGCATGCTGTCGCGCAAGCAGCTCGGGCATCCAGAGCGGCGTTGCCTGGTGTGCGACCAGCCCGCACGGGAATGCGCCCGCTCGCGCCGCCACCCCCTCGAGCGTGTGCTCGATGCGATAGCGAGGATCGCCAGTGATTTCGGTCTGCACGCCGACGCTTGACATCGCGCTCTCCGATCTGCTCTCCGGACTCCATCCGGCGAGCACGGCGAGCCTCGTCGCCGCATATGCCGACCAGGCGCTGCGGACGGAGCTGCTGCTGACGCCGAAGCCCGGGCTGGTGGATCTCCGCAATTGCGGCGCCCACCGGGACATGAACGTGCAGACGTTCCTGGCGAGCGCGCGCGCCATCGAACCCTGGTGGCCGCGCTTCGTGGAGAGGGGCTACGAGTGCGCCAGTGTTGCTGCGCGCGACTTCCTGCCGCTCGTACGTCCCCAGGGCGTGGAGTGCGAGGGAGCGATGCTCCGGGCGACGGGCGGTGTAAACACGCACAAGGGCGCGATCTTCTCGCTCGGCCTGCTCTGTTCGGCCGTCGGTCGTCTCCTGGCCAACGGAATCGAGCTGAGCCGGCAGGTCAT
>DATJZY010000158.1 GCA_035577985.1 Candidatus Eisenbacteria bacterium | reverse complement strand
GTGTCACGATCACCGACGCGATCGAGACCGTCGTCGTCGACCTCGTGAAGCCGACTCGCCTGTGCCTGCCCGCGAACAAGAACGACGAGGACCCGACCGCGTCGACGCGTCTCGACGATCTCCTCTGCTATCGCCCCCGCTCGGACGCCGGCTTCGGCACCGTGGCGGCGTTCACCCAGAACCAGTTCGGCGCCGGCAAGGCGAAGCTGATCCACCGCCGCGAAGTCTGCGTGCCGTCGCGTCTGGATCCGCCTCCGACCACCACCACGACCTTGTCCTGCATACCGACGACGAGCACCAGCACGACGACCAGCAGCTCCACCTCCACCAGCACGACCACGTCGTCGAGCACGTCGACGTCGACCAGCACGTCGTCCTCGACGAGCACGTCCACCTCCACCAGCACGAGCACGTCCACCTCGACCTCCACCTCCACCAGCACGACGACGTCGTCGAGCACGTCGACGTCGACCACCACGTCGACGAGCACGTCGTCCTCGACCAGCACGACGACCAGCAGCTCCACGACGACGACCACGAGCACCAGCACGACGACTACGACCAACCCGTGCGGCAACGGGATCGTCGACCCCGAGCTGGGTGAGGCGTGCGACGACGGCAACACCGCGGCCGGCGACTGCTGCTCGCCCACCTGCCAGATCGATCCCGACGGCACCTCGTGCAGCGACGGGGACGTCTGCAACGGCGACGAGTTCTGCCGTGCCGGCGTCTGCACGCCCACGCCGCCGGCGGTGGCCGTCGCGTGCCGGCGGGAGTTCGCCGTGGGCGCCGTGTCCAACTTCAAGGACGACACCGTGTCGCTGATCGACCTCACGAACGGTGGGATCGCGGGGACCGTGCCGGCCGGCGACGGCCCGTGGGGCGTGGCCGTGCACCCGCGGGGCACCGAGCTCTGGGTCACCAATCGGCAGGGACGTAGCGTCTCCGTGATCGACATCGCGTCGCAAGCGGTGGTCGCGACGATCCCCGTCGGCCGCGTTCCGCTGGGGATCGCCATGGATCCGACCGGTGCGCGCGCCTACGTCGCGAGCTACGGCGACGACTGGATCGACGTGCTCGACACGACCACCCGGACGCGGGTTGCCCGGTTCCGCGCCGACCGCGGGCCGTCGAGCATCGCGTTCGAACGGTCGGGGCAGACGCTGTACGTCGCGAGCTTCGGCGCGGACACCGTGACGGCCATGGATCCGACGACGGGCCGGATCCTCGCCCGCGTGCGCACCGACCACAAGCCGGCGCAGGTGGCGATCGACGAGTCACGAGGCCGCGTCTACGTGACCAACTTCGGTGGGCGCTCGGTCACCGTGATCGGCGTCGTGAGTCGCACGGCGCTTACGACGATCCCCACTCCCGGGAAGCCCTTCGGCGTCGCCGTCGACGCGAACGCGGGGCGGGCCTACGTCAGCAGCGCGTCGAAGGATCTGGTCGTCGCGATCGACACGACCGAGAACGCGATCGTGGGCGCGTATCCGGTCCCCCCGGGGCCGCTGGGCGTGTCGGTCGATGGCGACGGGCGGATCCTCGTCGTGAGCGGCACGACCGGCGTCCTCTCGTTCATGCAGCCGTCGGGTGCGATCACCGGGTCGGTGGCCATCGGCGCGGTGCCCGTCGCCTTCGGCGACTTCGTGGGAACGTCGTCGAACGATTGCCCGCAGTCCGCCGTCCGCTGCGACATCCCCGATCCGACGATCGCCGCCGGCTGTGCGCCGCAAGAGGGGTGTGAGTTCGTGCCGCGGCCGGGGCTGGATGCGCTCGGCGCGCTGCTCGACGCGCTCGACGAGACGCTCGGAGCGGCGGAACCGTCGAGCTTCCACGATCCGGCGCTGGAGCCGACGCTCGCGGCGGCCGTCGAGCGTGCGCGGCAGCAGGCGGTGACGCATGGGCCCGGGGCACCGGAGCTGCGCGTCGAGCTCCGCCAGTTCCTGGGCGTCCTCCGGCGCGCACTCCGCCACGGGACGGTGCAGCGCAACCTCGGGTTCCGCCTGCTCGACCTGGGCCGGCGCACCCGTGCCCTCATCGTGCGCGGGCACCGCAACCGAGCCGTCTCACTGCAAGGCGCGGGATCCAATCCGCCGGGACCGGCGAGCTGATCGCGGTGCAGTCGCGTCGTCTCCCGGCGATCCTGTTCGCCGTCGCGATGCTGCTCGCACCTCGGGTGGCGCGTGGCGGCGACCCCGCGGATACGCAGGCCGAGGGTGGCGTAGCGGCCGGCGAACGGCCGTGGTCCGTGCACGCGGCGACTGGCTTCATGTACGACTCGAACGTCGCGCTCGACCCGAGCGGTCAGACGATCCCAGGTACGCCGTCGGATCCGAGGGACGGCGCGTACACCATCTCCGTGGGTGGGCGCTACGACATCGTCGACACGGACCGCTGGCAAGCGTCGGTCGAGTACGACCTGTACCAGTCGCTGTACTTCCGGCTCGACGACTTCAACCTGCGATCGAACCTCGCGCAGGCTACCGTCGGCTACGCCCTCCTTCCCGAGCTCTGGACGGGCGTGCAGGCCGGGTACCAGCACTACGCGCTGGGTGGCCCGAGCTATTCCGGTGAGCCCTTCGTCACCCCCTTCGTGTCGCTGGTCGAGGGTCGCTGGGGCCTGACGCAGTTCCTCTACCGCCATGGCGACATCACCTACTTCAACGCCTTCGAAGACGTCCGCGACGGTCCGGACGACTCGGCGAGTCTCAGCCAGACGATCTACTGGGGCGCGCAGTACGCCTCCGTGGGATACGAGTTCGGCTCGGTGCGCCCCAGCTCGCATTCCGCGGCGGCGAACGACTACCGCTACTACTACAACCAAGGATACGCCGGCGTCGGCTGGGCTCCCGGGTGGCAGGTGACCGTCGACGTCGTGTACTTGTTCCGTTACGAGAACTACACCGAGCCCAACAGCCTCACGGGCTTCCGTACGAAGCGGCACGATGCCATCAACCAGTTCTCGGTCGGCGTGCGGCGACCGCTCACCGACCACCTGACGATCGGACTCAACTACTATGGCACCGTCGACGACTCGAACATCGACGTCTACACCTACGATCGCAACGTCGTGGCCGCGGAGGTCCGGTTTGCGTACTGACGCGCCGATGCGCCGGCGTTGGAGGCTCGCGATCGCACTCGTGGCGCTCGCCGTGACGCTCGGCGCCGGACGGACCGTTGGAGCCGCCGAGCAGGTGGGAACGGCGGCCGAGATCGAGGGACGCGCCGAGGTCCAGCATGCGGGGGAGGGCGAGTGGGCTCCGCTGTCGAAGGGCGACGGCGTGCTCCTCGGCGACCGCCTCCGGACCGGGACCGATGGCAAGCTCCGCATCGTGATGCGGGAGGACTCCGAGCTGACGCTCGGGCCGTCCTCGCAGATCGAGGTGACCGAGCAGGTGACGGGTGCCGCGACGGTGTCGCGTTTCCAGCTCCTGGTCGGCGCCCTGCGGGCCGTCGTGACCGAGCGCTATGCGGCGCCTCGCTCTCGCTTCGAGGTGGAGACCCCGACGGCGATCGCCGGCGTTCGCGGCACGAGCTTCATCGCGGACTATGACGCGACGAAGGAGGAGACGCTGATCGTCGGCGTTCTCGACGTGACGCGGGTTCGGGCCGCCACCGATCCGGAGGGCACCGCCGAGGTGTTGCTCGGCCCGGGGATCGCGACCTGGGTGCGGCGCGGGAGCCGTCCGGTGGCGCCGGCTCCGCTCGCCGAGGGGCGATTGCAGGGGCTGCGTCGCGCCACGTCGATCGCGGCATCGACGGCCGGGGCGCGCCGGGGAGCGAATGCGCTCGATGCGCGCAGTCCCCAGCGGGGCGGCGAGCGGGCCATCTCGCCCGAGGGGCAGGCCGTCGATCAGCCGATCTTCAAACCGCGGGGCGGGAAGCCAGGGCCGCCTCCACCGCCCGTTCCGTAGAGGGGCCGGCTCGGGCCGGTCGGCGCAGCGATCGTGCGGTCACCGAAATTCGGCACCACCGCCGTCTGCGTCGGGCTCGCGCTGATCGTGGCGCTCCTGCGTCTCGTCGCGCCGCTGCCGATCGAGGTTCTCGATCGCAAGATCCTCGACTTCCGCCACCTCGTCCGCGGACCGCTCGCGGCCGACGATCGCGTCGTCATCGTCGCCATCGACGAGCGGAGCCTGGAGGAGGTTGGACGCTGGCCGTGGCCGCGGGCGAAGCTGGGTGACCTCGTCGCACGGCTCGACGACGCGGGTGTGGCGGCGATCGGATTCGACGTCGTCTTCGACGAGCCCGTCACCACCGTCGACCGGCACGCGCTCGAGTCGATGATCGACGCCGACCCGGGACGCTCCGCCGCCGGGCTCCGCGCGGCGCTCACGGGCGAGCTCGACGACGACGCCCGGTTCGCCGCCACGCTGCGACGCTCGGGCCGCGTGGTCCTGGCCCATTTCTTCGAGTTCGGCGGCGGCGCGGCGCCGGACCTCGCGCAGGTGACGGCCGGGCTGCCGTCGGTGAGCGTCCTTTCGACCGGCGGGGCGAAGGTCGCGACCACGCCGGGTCCGCAGACGGCCGCACGCGCCCGCGTGCCGATCCGTCCGCTCGCCGAGGCCGCGGCGGGATCGGGACACATCAACTTCCTGCCCGATCCCGACGGGACGTACCGCCGCGTGCCGATCGCGATCCGGGTCGGCGATCGCTTCGTGCCGTCGCTCGCGCTGGAGCTGCTTCGCGTCCAGGCGCGCGGCGACGGGGCCAGCGTGACGATCGAGCCGGGTGGCATCGCATCGGCGAGAATCGGTGGCCGGGAGCTCGAGGTCGACCCTGCGGGCCAGCTCTGGATCGACTTCCTCGGGCCGCCCCGCACGATCGCGACCGTGAGCGCGGCCGACGTTCTCGCAGGGCGCGTGGCCGCGGAAAGGCTCGCGGGCCGCATCGCCCTCGTGGGGTTCACCGCATCGGGCTTCGACGAGGTGCCGACGCCGTTCGCGTCGGTCGTCCCCGGGGTCGAGCTGCAGGGGACGGTGCTCGACAACGCCCTGCGCGGCCGCGCGCTCCGACATCCGTGGTGGCTCGTTCCCGCCGAGGTGCTGGTGGTGCTCCTGCTCGGGGCGCTGCTCGGACCGATGCTCCGCCGGCTCGGCAGCCGGTGGGGCACGGCAGCGGCCGCCGCTCTGGCGGTCGCGTACCTGTGCGGCACGCAATGGCTGTTCACGCACGCCGGCCTCGCGCTCGGGGCCGTCTACCCGCTGGGAGCGCTCGTGCTCTGCATGCTGGGCGGCGCCGTCCATCTCTCGGTCGTGGAGGAAGCCGAGAAGCGCAAGATCCGGCATGCCTTCCAGCACTACGTGAACGCGGAGATCACGGACATGATCGCCGCCGATCCCGCGCACCTGCGGCTCGGCGGCGAGCGACGCCCGATCACGGTGCTGTTCTCGGACATTCGCGGCTTCACCACCCTCTCGGAGCGCCTCCCGCCCGAGCAGCTCGGCGAGATGCTGAACCAGTACCTCGAGGCCATGACCGACGTGGTGTTCGATCACGGCGGCCTCCTCGACAAGTACATCGGGGACGCGGTGATGGCCTTCTGGGGCTCCCCGGTCGCGGTGCCCGATCACGCCCAGCGATGCTGCAACGCCGCGCTCGACATGCTGGCCGAGCTGCGCCGCCTGAATGCGCGTTGGGAGGAGGCGGGGCTGCCGCATTTCGAGATCCGCATCGGGATCAACTCCGGCGACGCGGTGGTCGGCAACTTCGGATCCTCGCGGCGTTTCAGCTACACCGCCGTCGGCGACGACGTGAACCTCGCCTCGCGCCTGGAGCACCTGAACGGGCAGTTCGGAACGGGCGTGCTCATCTCCGATCGGACCCGAAAGACGATCGGCGACGCGTTCATCTGCCGCGAGGTCGACCACACCCCCGTCCGCGGTCGCAGGCAGACGGTCACCGTGCACGAGCTGCTCGGACGTCGCTCGGACGATCACGACGGCAGTCTCGCGCGCCGCGCGGCCGCCTTCGAGGCGGCGCTGCACGCCTGCCGCACGGAGCCGCGCGACGCGGTCGTCGCACGCGTCGAGGCGCTCGCCGCCGTCTATCCCAACGATCGAGCGATCCCACGCCTCCTCACCCGCCACCTCGAGGCCTGACGCCATGAAGTGCCTCCTCGTCTCGGACCTCCACTACACCCTGAAGCAGCTCGACTGGCTGGATCGGGTCGCGACGGACTTCGACCTGGTCGTGATCGCCGGCGACCACCTCGACATCTCGTCGGCGGTGTCGCTCGACGCGCAGATCGTGGTGACGCTCAAGTACCTGGCACGCCTGCACACGAAGACGCGGCTCCTCGTGAGCTCCGGCAACCACGACCTCAACGCGCGCACCGACGACGAGAAGGTCGCGGCCTGGATGACGCGCGTGCGCGCCCTGGGCGTGGTGGCCGACGGCGACGGGATCGACATCGACGGTACGCTCTTCACCGTGTGCCCGTGGTGGGACGGGCCGCGCGCGCGCGACGCCGTCGGGGCGCAGCTCGCGCGCGATGCGGGCCGGCGCACGAAGGGCTGGGTGTGGGTCTACCATGCGCCCCCCGACGCCTCGCCCGTCAGCTGGGCCGGGCACCAGCACTACGGCGACGCCGACCTCGTACGCTGGATCGGGGAGCACGCGCCCGACATCGTGCTCACGGGTCACATCCACCAGTCGCCGTTCCGGCGCGGCGGCTCGTGGGTCGACCGGATCGGCAGCACATGGGTGTTCAACGCCGGCCGCCAGATCGGACCGGTGCCGACGCACGTGATCCTCGACACCACGGCGCGGACGGCGAGCTGGTTCTCGCTCGCGGGCGACGCGACGGTGTCGCTCGACGGGCCGTTCGAGCGCCCGGTGCCGGAGGCTCAGTAGACGGTCGGATCGGGGTCGCGATCCGACCCCGGCGCGTGCTCCTCGCCCTGGTGGTGGACGAGGGTCTCGAGCACCTCGTCGATCATGCCGAGGTGGCTGTCGTGATCCTCGAACTGGCGCTTGAGGTCGGCGAGATACGTCATGACCGCGTGCAGGCGCCGCGCCAGCAGGCGCGCGACCAGACGGGCGACGCGCGGGTCGTCGTCGAGGAACTGGTGCGCGTTCTCGATCACGTGGACGCGGGCGGGCTGGAGCGCGCGGACGGTGGCCACGTGCGGCGCGTCGAGGAGAAGGGACATCTCCCCGAAGATCGCGCCCGGGTCGGAGACCGTGTTCACGCAGACGTCGCCCTTCACCACCTCGACCGTGCCGTCGATCAGCACGTAGAGCCGTCCGCTGCGCTCGCCCTCGCCCAGGAGGACGTCGCCGGCCCCGAGGGTGCGCTCGGGGAGGCCGGTGCACAGCCTAAGGATCTCCTGCATGCGAGCGACCCTACGCCGCCGCCAAGTCGAGTCAACGTCGGGCGGGCGGCGTCGGACGCCGCACCGCGCATACCCTGCGCCGAGGTTGACCGCAGAAAAGTGAGCGGATACAAGATGCTACTTCGTTCTGCGGGTGTAGCTCAGTTGGCTAGAGCGTGTGCTTGCCAAGCACAAGGTCGTCGGTTCGACCCCGATCACCCGCTCTCCGCTCTTCGTAGCGACGCGTGACCGGTGAGTGGCCGGTCGCCGCCGATGATGCCCGGCGGTGACCGGCCTTTGCGTTTTCTCCCTGGCCGGCGGCCGCCCCACATGGTACGCCCCCGGCGTGCGACGGGTGACGGCGATGGCCTTCGTGCTCGCGGCAACGGCTGCCGGCGCGACCGATCATCCGCAGGACGCCGCCAAGCTCACGTTGCGGCAGGGCACGGGCTCCGCCTCGCTCGTCTGGAGCACGCGGCTCCCAAAGCCGACGCCGCCCTCGTTGAGCCCGACGCAGGTCGGCGGGATGCTCGAGATCATGTCGGCGGGCGGTGAGGGGGCCATGCTCGACCTTCCCGCTGCTGGATGGACCGCCAACGGCGCCGGGACGACCTTCACGTTCCGCAACAAGCTCGCGCCCGGTGGTCCCACGGGCGTCAAGGCCGCGAAGCTCGCGAGTGGGCGCGTCCTCAAGATCGACGCGAAGTCGACGGGCATTTCGCTCGACGAGGCGGCACAGGGAAGCATGGGCATTCGGCTCACGATCGGCGGCGACGTCTACTGCTCGCTCTGCACGACGCCCCGTCGAGATCAGCCCGGGCGGTTCACGGCCGTGCGCTGCGCGGCTCCGCCCACGTGCGACGGCGTCGGCGCGCCGACGACGACCACGGACGGCTCGCCGCCGCCGACGACCACGACGACCACGCAGCCGGCTCCGTCCCCGGGCTGACGAGCGAGTGCACGTGCCGCGTCGTCGATCACCGCATGATCGCGCGGGGCAGCGGCGACGGCGGGTGCTGCGCCGAGGCCGGCTGTCAGGACATCACCGGCGCGGGATCGGTGCGGCTCGGCGCGTGCGTCCCCGCGGGGCAGCTCTGCGGCGTCGCCGGCTGCTGCGTGGACAGCGGCGCCACGTGTGCGGCCGTGCCCTTCGGCTCGACGCCGGCGTGCTGCCGCGCGGGCGGAGCCACATGCGCCGGTCCCGTCGACTGTTGCAGCGGATCGTGCACGGCCGGCGCCTGCGGCTGACGGCGGCCGAA
>DATJZY010000157.1 GCA_035577985.1 Candidatus Eisenbacteria bacterium | reverse complement strand
CGCCACGTACTCCCTCCGCCGTCCCCCGCCGCACGCACGCACTGACCAAGTGGATGCGATTCCGGCCTCAGGCTCGTTTGGCGATGAGCCCCCGCTCCTGGTGCGTACCCCGCGTTGCCGCGCCGGCTTCGCCGGCCGCGGCATGCCGATCGTGCGCAACGACGCGCCCCATCCTCGCCCCCGACCCAAGACGGAGTCTTGGGTCGGCGTCCTAGTCGCGTATCAGGCGCTGCGTCGACTGCACGCGCAAGAGGTCGCCGCCGGGAAGCGCGGCCACGCGCTCGCGCCGGATGGCGTCCGCCCAGCGGGCCTGCTCCCGGTCGACCAGCTCGGGCACCGAGCCCCAGTCGCCGCGGCCGGAGATGAGGCGCACGAACGCGGTCCGCGCCTCCATGTCGTCCGGCGCGTACTGCAGGATGCGCCGTGCCTGCCAGAAGTAGGAGTCGGCGTCGACGTTGTGGTCGTAGAAGAAGTACAGGAAGCGCAGGTAGCGATCGAAGGCGCCGCGGTACGTCGCGTCGTACGCGGCGAGCGCCGTTGCCTCGTCCTCGACGCCGCGCACGATCTTCGCCGCCGCGCGACCACCGAGATAGGCCGCGAGACACGCGAGGTGCACGCCGGTCGAGAAGACGGGATCGATGAAGCAGGCGGCGTCGCCGGCGAGGAGATACCCCGGACCGTGGAATCGGCTGCTGTCGTAGGAGTAGTCGCGAATCGTGCGCACGGGCGAGACGAGCATCGCGTTGGCGAGCTTGGAGGCGATCGGCGGGCAGCGCTCGACGAGCCCGCGGAACGTTCTCTCGGGGTTCGCCTCGACGACATCTTCCCAGCGCCGGACGTCGATCACCGCCCCGACGCTCATCGTGTCGTCGTGCAGCGGGATGTACCAGAACCAGCCGTCGGCGAAGGCCGCACCGAAGAGGTTGTTGGCGGTCTCGCCGGGGAGGCGCTCGGCGCCCGTGTAGTAGCCGAAGATCGCCAGGTTCTTGAAGAACTCGTTGAAGCGGCGCAGGCCGTGGGCGCGTCCGAGGAGCGCGTGCTGTCCGCTCGCGTCGATCAGGAAGCGCGGCTCGAGGCGTAGCTCGCGCCCGTCGGCGCGGCGCGCGTACACGACGGGTGTCGGGCCGCTCGTGTCGACGCGCATCACGGTGTGCTCCTCGTGGACCTCGGCGCCGTGGGCGCGCGCGTTGTCGAGCAGCACCTGGTCGAACTCCGAGCGCACGACCTGGAAGCCGTACGGCCGCCCGCCCGGATCCTCGCGGAACCAGAAGCTCCAGGGCTCCTTCTGGCGGCCCCACTGGAACGTGCCACCGGGCTTGCGGAGGAAGCCGTGCCGTTCGATCGCGTCGGTCGCGCCGATCGCGTCGAAGATGGGCAGCGTCGCCGACAGGAGCGATTCGCCAATGTGGTAGCGCGGGAAACGCTCACGCTCGAGCACCACGACGCGCACGCCGGCGTCGGCGAGGACGGTCGCGGCGGTGGAGCCCGCCGGCCCGCCCCCGATGATGACCACGTCGGGTGCGCGCGTCACGTCGTCCATGGAGTTGCTAGCGGGTGACGCGATCGACCTTGTCGCCGACGAAGTAGACGGTCATGGTGTCCCAGCGATTGCGCCAGTACGTCCAGGTCGGCGAGTCGAGCGACGGCGTGCGATGCCCCGGGGGAATGCCGAGCGCCATCATCACCTGGTCCTTCGTCATGCCGGGCTCGACGAGACCCTGCTCGATCGCCTGCACGCGCTTGGCCGGCACCTTGCGCAGCATCTTGCGCGGGTCTTTCTCGGGGAACAGACGATCGAGGTAGGTCTCGAACGGGACCGCCTTGTCGGCGTACTTGTAGACGATGGTGAGGGTCGGGTAGCCCTGCGGCGTGAACTCGACGGCGTTGCGCCGGACGCGGTCGATGTAGACCGGCGTGCCGAAGGGGACCTTCGTGCCCACCTGCCACGCTGCATCGGTCGTCGTCGTCTTCTCGTAGTAGAGATTGCAGCAGAGGTACCGGTTCGTTCCCGTGTACGGGCTCGGGACCTCCGGGCTCTTGCAGCCGCCGATGAAACCGGCGGCAACCGCGACGATCAGCGCCAACGCACGAAGGGTGGTGTGCATCGCCCCCGGCTAGCAGACCGAATGCATGGCTTCAATCGTCGCGCGCAGCGAATCGCGTCTCAGCGTGCGGCCGCGGATGGTGGTCCCCCGCACTCCGGACTGCGCACGATGGTCAGATCCTTCGTGACGTAGCGACTGTTGGTCGCCTGGACCGTGTCGGTGACGGTTTCGTAGCACGGCGCGCCGGCGACCAGCGACACCTGCTGCCACGCCGCCTTCAGGCTGTAGTTGCCGTCCGGATCGGTCACCACCACCGGCGGGTACCCGCTGGCCGTCACCACCGCGCCGGCGACGGGCTTGTTCGTGTCCCGGTCGCGCACCGTGCCGGTGACGCGCATGGACGTGCAGCCGAGGGCGGACGCGACGAGCAGCAGCGCGGCGGCCGTGGAGCGGGCCCGCGTGGTCCCCATGTGGACGCCTCTCTCACGAGCGCGGATCGCTTGGCAAGGGTCCGCCCGCGGGTCCCCGCGTGGCGGCCGCCTGCGAAGTCCGATAGCGTCGCGCGCGTGTCCTCCCCGGTGAGCCTCTCGCCCCCGGCGACGCTTTCGTTGGACGACGTCGTACGCGTCGCCACGGGAGCGCGGGTCGGCATCGACGAGCGGACTTGGCCGCGCGTCGAAGCGAGCCACGAGCTGTTCCTTCGTCTCGCCGCCTCCGATCGCCTCGTCTACGGCATCAACACGGGCTGCGGGCCGCTGTGCGACCGTGTCGTGTCACCCGCGGAGATGGCGGCCTTCCAGGCGAATCTCGTCCGCAGCCACGCGAGCGGTCTCGGGCCGCTCCACCCGGGCGAGGTGTCGCGCGCGACCCTGCTCGTGCGGGCGCTGACGCTGGCGCAGGGTCGCTCGGGCGTACGGCGCGTCGTGGTCGAGCGGCTGGTCGCGATGCTGAATGCCGACGTCTGTCCCGCGATCCACGAGACGGGATCGGTCGGCGCGAGCGGCGATCTCGTCGAGCTCGCGCACGTGGCGCTCGCGCTCATGGGCGAAGGAACGGTGCTGCAGGGCGGCCGCATGCAGCCGGCGCGCGACGCGCTGCGCGCGGCGGGGCTGGAGCCCCTCGTGCTCGAAGGCCGCGAGGGCCTCGCGCTCATGAACGGCACCGCGTGCGAGGCGGGGCAGGCCGCGCTCGCCGTGGTGGGCGGCGAGGAGCTGGTCGCGGTCGCCGAGGCGGCGGCGGCGATCGTGTTCGACGTGCTGGGCGGCAACCCCGAGGCGTTCGATGCCCGCCTGCACGCGGCGCGCCCCCACGCGGGCCAGGCGGCGAGCGCGGCACATCTCGCGCGGCTGCTGGACGGCAGCCGTCGCGTGCGCGGGGCCGAAGCCCGGCGCGCGCTCGGCGACGGGCGCGCCGAGCCGGTGCAGGATCCGTACACGCTGCGCTGCGTGCCGCAGATCCTCGGCGCGGTGCGGGCGACGATCGCGCACGCGCGCGAGGTGGTGACCACCGAGGTGAACGCGGTCGGTGACAACCCGACCTTCTTCGCCGAGGACGGCGTCGTGCTGCACGGCGGGAACTTCCACGGACAGCCGCTCGCGCTCGCGATCGACTACCTGAAGGTTGCGCTCGCCGAGGTGGCGCTCTCGTCGGAGCGCCGGCTGGCGCGCCTCCTCGACCCGGCGACCAACGGCGGGCTGCCGCCGTTCCTGATCCGCGATCGGGCCGGGTTGCGGAGCGGCCTCATGGGCCTGCAGTACTGCGCCAGCTCGACGGTGGCGGAGAACGCCGTGCTGGCGCATCCGGCGACGCTCGGGTCCGTTCCGACCAACGCCAACAACCAGGACGTGGTGCCCATGGGAACGGTCGGCGTGCGCCACGCGCGCCGGATCCTCGACAACGCCCGTCGCGTGGTGGCGATCGAGCTGATCGCCGCCGCCGAGGCCGCGGACCTCGTGGGAACGGACGAGCTGGCGCCGCGCACGCGTGCCGTCACCGACGCGGTGCGATCGCTCGTGGCGCCGCTCGCCGCCGATCGCCCCCTCGGTGCCGACGTCGAACGGGTCGTAGCCGCGATCCCGTCGCTCGCCGACCTCGCCTGACCCGCTGGCCCACGGGCGTCGTCGTCGCTATACGCGGCGCATGGCCGGGCGCACGATCGTCTTCGTCGAGCCGCCCTACGTCTGCTGGGACCGCCGCATGGATCGCGTGCGGCAGGGAGAGGAGGACATCCCGGGGGTCGGCACGCTCGTCCTCGCCGCCCTGGCACGCGAACGCGGCCACCGCGTCCACGTGGTCGACGGCAAGCGCGCCGGCACGCCGGTCGACGAGGTGGCGTGGGCGGTGGCGCGTCACCGGCCCGATCACGTCGGAATCAGCGCCACCACCATCTCGGTGACGAACGCCGCCCGCATCGCGGCGCGCCTGAAGGAGCTGGTTCCGGACGCGATCGTGACGGTCGGGGGCCCGCACGTGAGCGCCGTGCCCGAGACGACGCTCGAGAGGTTCCTCGGCTTCGACTACGGGGTCGTGGGCGAGGGCGAACGGTCGTACTTTGCGTTGATCGACGCGCTCGACGCGGGCGCGTCGCCGGCGGACGTCCCCGGTCTCGTCCATCGTGACGGCGGCCACGTCCGCGCGAACCCGCGCGCGCCGTACCTCGACGGCGTCGAGCTCGACGAGCTGCCGGATCCGGCGTGGGACCTCGTGCCGGATTTTCCGCTGCGCTTCCAGCCGAACGTCTTCAACTACCGCGCGAGCCCCGTCGCGAGCCTCGTCACGTCACGCGGCTGCCCGTTCTCGTGCACCTTCTGCGATCGCTCGACGTCGGGGCGGCGCGGCCGGTACCACGGCGTCGACTACGTGCTGCGCCAGTGCCGGCGCCTGGCCGGCATGGGCGTCCGGCACGTGCTCTTCTACGACGACCTCTTCACCGTGAACAAAGCCCGCGTCGTCGAGCTGTGCGAGCGCCTGCTGGAGGAGCGGCTCGGCTTCACCTGGAGCTGCAACAGCCATCCGAACCTGCTCGATCCGAAGACGCTGCGGCTCATGCGGCGCGCGGGCTGCTGGCAGATCGCGTACGGCATCGAGTCGGGGTCGCAGCGCGTGCTCGACGTCGTGAAGCACGAGGTGCGCATCCCGCGCATGCTGCAGACGCTGCGCCAGACGCGCGAGGCCGGCATCCGCGTGAAGGGCCTCATGATGATGGCGCATCCGACCGAGGACGAGACCAGCCTCGCCGAGACGGTCGACTTCCTGCGCACGGCGCCGATCGATCTGGTGCAGATCACGAAGTTCACGCCGTATCCCGGCACGCCCTCGTACCCGACCGTCCGCGAGCACGGCACCTTCGTCGAGGACTGGGAGCGGATGAACGCCATGAACTGGGTGTTCGTGCCGAACGGCCTCACGCCCGAGGTGCTCGAGCGCTACTTCCGTCTCGCCTACCGGACGTTCTACGGCCGCCGCGACGTCCTGTGGGGCCTCGCGAAGACGCTCGCCGGCGAGCCGCGCTTCCTGCGCCGGGTGGCGACCTACGTGCGGGTCGGCGTGCGCGACTGGCTGTGGACGCCCACCGCGCCGACCCCGGCGTGAGCGCGATCCGGATCGCGGCGCTCGTTCCGGCCTATCAGGCGTCGGCGACGATCGCCGCGGTGGTGCGCGGAACGGCGGCGCGCGTGTCGCCGGTCGTGGTCGTGGACGACGGGTCGACCGACGCGACCGGCGAGGTCGCCCGTGCGGCGGGCGCGACCGTCCTGCGCCAGGAGCCGAACGCCGGCAAGGGCGCCGCGCTGGCACGCGGCTTTCGCCACCTCGTCGAGGGCGGCTTCACGCACGCCCTCACGCTCGACGCCGACGGCCAGCACCTGCCGGAGGAGATCCCGCTGCTCGTCGATGCGGCGCGCGCCGAGCCGGATGCCATCGTCGTCGGCGTGCGGCGCAAGGAAGGACACGAGATCCGCCCGCTCGCGCGCTTCGGCAACGTGGTGGCGGACTCGCTCATGCGACTGCTCGCGGGGCAGGAGCTTCCGGACACGCAGTCGGGCTTTCGCGTCTACCCCTTGGGCGCGACGCTCGCCCTGGGGGCGTCCGGGACGCGGTACGACTTCGAAACCGAGGTCCTGTTCCGGGCGGCGCGCCGGCGGATGACGCTCGTCGGGGTGCCCGTGCGCGTCCACTATCCGCCGATCGCGGAGCGCGTCAGCCATTTTCGGCCGCTCGTCGACACGCTGCGGATCATCCACACGATCGTGCGCATCCTGGTCGGGCTCGACGCCTAGACGCTGGGAAGGGCTTGGGCTATGGAGCCCGACCATGCGAACCATCGTCGTCGTGCTGTTGGGCGCCGCGCTCGCGGCCGCAGGCTGCGGAGGCAAGGGCGAGCCGAGCTGTCCACCCGCCAAGGAGATCGCGACGTCCAGCGTCGTGAAGAACGGCGACACCTGGGACGTGGTCATCACGTCCAACATCGAAGCGCCGGTCGACAAGGTGCTCGAGGCCGCCACGCATCCCGAGAACGGGCACGACCTGGTGCCCGAGAACCTCCTCAAGACCGAGATCCTGAAGGAGGACGGCAACACGAAGACGGTGGACATCGTCGCGCGCCTCGACATCCTGCCGCCGGGCTTCAAGGTGCAGAACATCCGCACCGAGTACACGTACTACCCGCAGGACAAGCGCTTCACGACCAAGTCGATCGACTTCAAGCTCGCCGACATCACCGCCGACTACAAGTTCGAGCCGTCGGCCGACGGCAAGGGCACGGTGGTGAAGCTGAACCAGAAGAGCAAGGACAAGTCGCCGCTCATCCTCGACACGCTCCAGAAGCAGGCGCTCTGCGAGACCTTCTCGATCCAGATGAAGGTCGTACGCCGCGGCCTCGGGCTCGACGAGAAGCCGGCGAGCTGATCGCCGGCGCCCGGGACGGGTCGTGCGCATCACCGCGGCGCGCTTCGAGGGCGCGGCCGCGCGCCCCGGCACCGGTCCCGCGGCCGGACCGCCCGAGATCGCGATCGCCGGCAGATCGAACGTCGGCAAATCCTCGCTGCTGAACGCCGTGCTCGGCCGGCGCGGCCTCGCGCGGACCTCGAGCACGCCCGGACGAACACGCCAGATCAACTTCTTCCTCGTGAACGAGCGCTTCCGGCTGGTCGACCTGCCGGGCTACGGCTTCGCCGTCGGCCCCGAGGCCGAGCGCCGTGCGTGGGGACCGCTCGTGGAACGCTACCTGCGCGAGCGCGAGACCCTGTGCGGGGTGATCGTCATCGTGGATCTCCGGCGCGGTCTCGAGAGCGAGGAGATCGAGCTGCTGGCGTTCCTGGCCGACGTCGGGCGCCCGGCGGCGCTGGTGGCGACCAAGGCCGACAAGCTTCGGCGCGGTGCTGCGACGACGGCGATCCGCAAGCTCCAGGGCACGGCCGGGCGCGCCGTCCCCGTGATCGCCTTCTCGTCGCGAACGGGCGACGGCCGCGAGCGCTTCTGGGAGATCGTCCGGACCTGGCTCGACGATGCACCGGCGCCCCGGCATAAGGGGGCCCGCGCATGAGCCGGGAACGGGCGATCGGCGTCTTCGACTCCGGCGTGGGCGGGCTCACGGTGCTCCACGAGATCGTGAAGACCCTGCCGCACGAGGAGACGATCTACTTCGGCGACACCGGCCGCTATCCCTACGGCACGAAGTCGGCCGAGGTGATCACGCAGTATTCGCTGGAGAACGTCGAGTTCCTGGTCGGCCGCGGCGTCAAGCTGCTGGTGGTGGCATGCAACTCGGCGTCGTCGGTGGCGCTCGACGCGATCCGCGCGCGCTGCGACGTGCCCGTCGTGGGCGTGATCGAGCCCGGAGCGCGCGCCGCCGTCGCGCGCACCCGGACCCACCGGGTCGGTGTGATCGGTACCGACGCCACGATCGCGTCCGGCGCCTACACGCGGGCGCTCCGCGCGCTCGCGCCCTCGCTGGAGATCTACACCCGCGCCTGTCCGCTCTTCGTCCCCCTCGCCGAGGAGGGCTGGACCGACGGCCCCATCGCGCGCCAGGTCACGGAGACGTACCTCACGAGCCTCGCTCGCAGCGGCATCGACACGCTGATCCTCGGCTGCACGCACTACCCGCTCTTGAAGCCCCTCATCGCGCACGTCATGGGCACCGAGGTCGCGATCGTCGACTCCGCGGAAGAGACGGCGCGCGTCGTGGTGGCCGAGCTCGACGCCGCCGGGCTCCGCCGGACGGACGGCGCCAGCCGCGCGAGCTTCTTCGTCACCGACACGCCGGAGCGCTTCGTGCGGGTCGGTCAGCGCTTCTTCGGGGCGCGTGTCGAGTCGGCCGTCCGGATCGAGCGCTGAGGCCGCGCGAGTCGGTGCCGCGAGGTCGGGGACGAGGCTTCGGCTTCGGCTCCGCCGCGCGAGAAGACACGCGGCCCGTCATGGCCCTTACTTCTCGTCGCGCCGCTTCGCAGGCGCCTCCGCCTCGTCCCCGACCTCGCGACGCGCCGCCTCGCGGGCTCGTGGCTTTGGGGCTAGGAGAAGCGTTGGAACGAAAACGCCCCGGCCGGCAGGACTCGGCCGATCGCTCGGTGGGCGACGCGAAGCGCGCGCAGTGTGGCGAGGCGCATCTGAATGAACGACGCAAGAAGATACTGTAGTCGCAGTTTACCTGCCAGGGTCGCCGGGCGAGCCTGGAGGCGCCTCGCTGCTCGCTGGTCGCTCGTCCCCGTATTGCCGCGCCGGCTTGGCCGGCCGCGGCACCCCGCTCGCGCGAGCCACCCACCCCACACCCTCACCCCCGAGCCGAGACGAAGTCTCGGCTCGGCATCCTTGACCTCTCGCGGACCGGCAGAAACAATGCCGCGTTCCCGATGGCGACGATCCTGACCAAGCTGTTCGGCAGCGCCAACGACCGGCTGCTGAAGCGGCTGTGGCCCATCGTCTACGAGATCAACGACCTCGAGGCGCGGATGGAGGCGCTGCCGGCGGAGGCCTTTCCGGCCATGACGGCCGAGTGGAAGGCCAAGCTGGCCGCCGAGGAGGCGACGCTCGACGAGATCCTGCCCGAGGCCTTCGCGGCCGTGCGGGAGGCGGGGCGCCGGACGATCGGGCTCCGCCACTACGACGTGCAGTGCCTGGGCGGCATCGTGCTGCACCAGGGCAAGATCGCCGAGATGAAGACCGGCGAGGGCAAGACCCTGGTCGCCACCCTGCCGCTCTACCTGAACGCGCTCACCGGCAAGGGCGCCCACCTCGTCACCGTGAACGACTACCTCGCCCGGCGCGACGTGCAGTGGATGGGGCCGATCTACTCCTTCCTCGGCCTCACCGTCGGCTCGATCATCCACGACGCGAGCCTCGTCTTCGACCCGCTCTACATCCCGAAGGACTACCGGCTGCTGCACCTGCGGCCGGTCGAGCGGCGCGAGGCCTACCGCGCCGACATCACCTACGGGACGAACAACGAGTTCGGGTTCGACTACCTGCGCGACAACATGAAGTTCAGCCTCGAGGAGTACGTCCAGCGCGAGCTGAACTTCGCGATCGTCGACGAGGTCGACAACATCCTCATCGACGAGGCGCGCACGCCGCTCATCATCTCGGGACCGGCCGAGCAGTCGAGCGAACGCTACTACCAGGTGAACCGCATCATCCCGCGGCTCACCAAGGAGACCGACTTCACGATCGACGAGAAGCACAAGAACGTGACTTTGACCGAGGAGGGCATCGCGAAGTGCGAGCGCCTGCTCGGGGTCGCGAACCTCTACGACCCGAGCCAGATCGACTCGCTGCACCACGTCCAGCAGGCGTTGCGCGCGCACACGCTCTTCAAGCGCGACGTCGACTACGTGGTGAAGGACGGCGAGGTCATCATCGTCGACGAGTTCACCGGACGCTTGATGCCGGGCCGCCGCTGGTCGGACGGCCTGCACCAGGCGGTCGAGGCGAAGGAGGGCGCGCGGATCGAGAGCGAGAACCAGACGCTCGCGACCGTCACCATCCAGAACTACTTCCGCATGTACGCGAAGCTCGCCGGCATGACCGGCACGGCGGACACCGAGGCCGTCGAGTTCCAGAAGATCTACAAGCTCGACGTGGTCGTGATGCCGCCGAACAAGGTCATGCGGCGGACCGACCACGCCGACGTGGTCTACAAGAGCGAGCGGGAGAAGTTCGACGCCGTCGTGGGCGAGATCCGCGACTGCCACGACAAGGGCCAGCCGGTCCTGGTCGGGACGACGTCCGTCGAGAAGTCCGAATACGTCTCGAAGCTGCTCAAGAAGGCGGGCGTCAAGCACAACGTGCTGAACGCCATCAACCACGAGGCCGAGGCGAACATCATCGCCCAGGCCGGTCGCTTCGGCCAGGTGACGATCGCGACCAACATGGCCGGCCGCGGCACCGACATCCTGCTGGGCGGCAACCCCGAGTTCCTCGCCCGTTCCGAGATGGAGAACGAGTGGATCCGCACCGCCGGGAAGCTCCAGGGATCCAGCTCGGCCGGCGAGCGCTACGAGGACGCGCTGCGCATCCTGCGCGAGAAGCACGACGAGCAGGTGCAGCGGCTCCGCAAGGAGCACGAGGCCGCCATCGCCGCGATCGAGGCCGAGCGGGCCCAGGGCCTGCAGGCGCTGACCGAGGCGGATCGGAAGCTGCGCGAGCTGTCGCCGTTCCGCGTCGTGCGCGAACGCTACGACCAGGTGAGCTCGATGGAGCTGATCCCCGCGATCCGCGAGCACGAGCCCGTGCCGAGTCGCTATCAGAAGGTACGCGAGGAGCTGGAGCAGAACCTCCTCGCCGCGGACGGCGGCGGCGGGCTCGCCGAGCACGCACGCGCGAGCGAGCTGCGGGAGCGATTCGCGAGCGTGCTCGCGACGTGGGACGAGGCGGGCCGGCGCACCGAGGACCTGGCCCGCGAGCTGAGCGACGCGCGCGCCGAGTACGAGCGCGGGATCGCCGACCTCGAGGTCGCCATCCTGGTGAAGGGACCGGGCGCGGGCAACGGCGACCTCTCGAGCTGGCGGACGGCCTACGTCGACGCCGAGCAGACGTATCACGACGCCGAGCGACGCTACGAGGAGCTGCGGGGCCCGTACGAGGATGCGATGCGCGCCGCCGAGCAGGACTACGAATCGCAGCGCGCGCAGTACGTCTCGGTGGTCGAGCAGCTGCGCGAGGACCTGCAGAAGGCGCCGCAGGAGTACGACGCGCGCTTCAAGACGATCCTGGCGAAGTATCAGGAGACCTGCGCCGGCGAGCGCGACAAGGTGGTCGAGGCGGGTGGGCTCCACATCATCGGCACGGAGCGCCACGAGGCGCGCCGCATCGACAACCAGCTCCGCGGCCGCGCGGGACGCCAGGGGGATCCCGGGTCGTCGCGCTTCTACCTCTCGCTCGAGGACGACCTCCTGCGCATCTTCGGCGCCGACCGGATGCAGAACATCATGCAGCGGCTCGGCATGGAGGAGGGCGTCCCGATCGAGCACCGCTTCGTCACGCGCGCCATCCTGAACGCCCAGGAGAAGGTCGAGGCGCACAACTTCGACATCCGCAAGCACCTCCTCGAGTACGACGACGTCCTCAACAAGCAGCGCGAGGTGATCTACGGCCGGCGCCGGGAGATCCTCACCAAGGAGAGCCTGCGCGAGGACGTGGTCGAGATCGCGCAGGGGCTCGCCGCCGACCTCGTCCAGGAGCACCTCGGCGGCGACGAGCCCGAGGACGGCCACGACTGGAAGACGTTCGACGACGCCGTGTTCACGCAGTTCAACTTCCGCCTCCAGGTGCCGGAGGCCGAGCGCGAGACGATCGCGCCCCGGCAGCTCGGGGGCGTCCTGCAGGAACGCGTCGCCGAGGCGTACGCGCACCGCGAGCAGCAGTACGGCGAGCCCATCGTCCGCTACCTCGAACGGCTCATCTGGCTGCAGACGCTGGACGCCTTGTGGCGCGAGCACCTGCTCGCGATGGACCATCTGAAGGAAGGCATCGGGCTGCGCGGCTACGGCCAGAAGAACCCGCTGCAGGAGTACCAGAAGGAAGGCTACGACCTGTTCGAGGACATGATCCGGCGCATGGAGGCGGACATCGTCGAGAAGCTGTGGAGCGTGCAGGTGCACGTGGGCGGACAGGCGGCCGGCGCGCCGGGCGCCCCACCCGCGGCAGCGCCGGCGACGGGCGGAGCCGCCATGCCGCGCGAGATCGTCGAGGCGGAGCGCCGCCGCCAGCAGGCCCAGCAGAAGATCCGCCTGACACACGCGAGCCCGGCCGCCGAAGGCGGCGAGGCGCCGGCCAAGGTCGAGACCATCCGGCGCGACACCGAGAAGGTCGGGCGCAACGATCCATGTCCCTGCGGGAGCGGCAAGAAGTACAAGAAGTGTCACGGGCAGGCGGCGTGACGCAGCCCGGAGGGTGGGGATGAAGCTGCGGCGCCGCGCGCACGCGGTGGTCGTCCCGGGCTTCCGCTTCGCCGGCGTCCGCTCGGGGCTGAAGACGGCCGGGCCGGACGTCGCGCTCATCGTCGCCGACCGCCCGGTGGTGGTCGCGGGCGTGTTCACGACCAACCGTACCGCAGCGGCGCCGGTGCGCGTCACGCGCGAGCGCGCGCGCAACGGCCGGGCGCGGGCGGTGCTGGTGCACGCCGGCAACGCGAACGCGTGCACCGGAGCGCAAGGCCTTCGGACCGTCGAGGTCTCGACCGCGCTCGTGGCCCGCAAGCTCGGCGTCCCGGCGCGCGCCGTGCTCGCGTGCGCGACCGGCAAGATCGGCGTGCCCGTGCCCCACGACGTGCTGCTGCCGGGCGTCAGCCGCGCCGTCGACGCGCTCGCCATCCGCGGGTTTCCGGACATGGCGCGCGCCATCATGACGACCGACGCGTTTCCGAAGACGGCAGTGCGGCGGATCCGGATCGGCGATCGGCCCGTCACCGTCGCCGTCGCGGGCAAGGGTGGCGGCATGATCGCGCCGAACATGGCGACGCTGCTGGTGTTCGCCATGACGGACGCGCGGCTGTCGGCAGGCTACGCGCGGCAGACGCTTCGCGCGGCGGTGGACGCGACGCTCAACGAGGCGACCGTCGACGGCGACACGAGCACGAACGACACGGTGCTGCTGCTCGCGAGCGGCGCGGCGGGGAACCCGATCGTGCGCGGCGGCCGCGCCGGAGAGGCGTTCGGCGTGGCGCTCGAGAGCGCGCTCGCGGAGATCGCCGAGCTGGTGGTCCTCGACGGCGAGGGAGCGACGCGGGTCGTCGAGGTCGAGGTGAGCGGGGCGCGCAGCGCCGCCGATGCACGACGGGCGGCGCGCGCGATCGGCGAGTCGACGCTCTGCAAGGCGGCCTTCCACGGCGCGGATCCGAACTGGGGGCGCTTCGTCTGCGCCGCCGGCTACAGCGGCGCCGCGATCGACGGCGAGCGCGTCGACGTCACCATCGGCGGCGTGCGTGTCCTGCAGCGCGGGCGGCCGAAGACGTCGGCGATCCCCGCTGCGGCGCGGCGCATGCGAGGCCGCCGCGTCGTCGTCCGGCTGGACCTGCACCTCGGCGGCGGGCGAGCGCGAGTGCTCGCGTCCGATCTCACGCCCGCGTACGTCCGCTTCAACAGCGCGTACAGCACGTGAAGACGGCGGGGCTCGTCGCCCTGACAGTGGCGCTGCTCGGGGCGACGACGATGATCGCCCCGCTCGTGGCCGCCGGCGTCGCGGCGATCGGCGGGCACGCACCGTTCACGCGGATCTACAACCGCGTCTTCGAGGTCCTGCTGGTGATCGCGCTGGTCGCGACCTGGCGCCGCCTCGATCTGGGCGGCCCTGCCGCGTGGGGTCTGCGCCGCGACGGCTGGAGCCGCGCGCTCGGCGTCGGGCTCGCCATCGGCCTTGCCGGCATCGCGGTCGGCCTCGTCGCGGCGTGGGTGGGCGGTGGTCTCGTGCCCGCGTTGCGCTTCGATGCCTTCAAGACCGTTCGCAAGGCGCTGCTCGGGATCGGCGCCGCGATGGTGGTGGGTGTCGGCGAGGAGACGCTCTTTCGCGGCATCCTGCTCCGCCGCTTCTCGCTCGATCTCGGGGCACGCGGCGGGCTCGCCCTCACGACCATCATCTACGGCATCGTGCACGCGCTGCGGGGCGGGAAGGTCGCGAGCGTGGGACCGTGGGCCGGCGTCGAGCGCACGCTCGGGCTCTTCGCGCCCCTCGGCAACCCCGCCACGCTCGCGGGCGTCGCGGGGCTGTGCGGCCTGGGGTTGCTGCTCGCCGTCGCGCGACAGCGGACGGGGAGCCTGTGGGTGCCGATCGGCATCCACGCCGCGTGGGTCGGGGTGTTCCGCGTCGGGCGGCTCTTCTTCGACATCCGGCAGCGGCCGGCCTGGCTCGTCGGCCCGGGATGGCCGCCGCTCGTGGGTGGCGCAGCGGGCCTGCTCGCGCTGGTGGTGTCGGCGTGGACGCTGCGCGCCGTCCTTGCGAAGCGCGCGGCGGCTCGGAATTTACCTTGAGGCTCCCCGTCCCGGTATGGTCTAACGGAAACGGAAAGGTCAGGAGGGGGATCTGCATGCGTAGCGTGCGCGCTTCGGTCGTCGCCTCGGGTGTGCTCGTGTGCCTCGTCCTCGGGGCGATCGCCGCCCGGGCGCAGTCGTTCACGAACTTCGAGACCGGCCACGTCCGGCCGCTGGCCCTGTCGCCGGACGGGAGCCGCCTCTTCGCGGTCAACACTCCGGACAATCGGCTCGCGATCTACGACGTCGGCGTGGGCTCGCTGACGCTGGCGGCCGAGGTGCCGGTCGGCCTCGAGCCCGTCGCCGTGGCGGCGCGGACCAACACCGAGGTGTGGGTCGTGAACCACCTCTCCGACAGCCTCAGCATCGTCCAGGTCGACACCGCGACGCCGGCGCAGTCGCACGTGGTTCAGACCCTCTTCACCTGCGACGAGCCGCGGGACATCGTCTTCGCAGGCCCGGGCAACGGGCGCGCCTTCGTCACGACCGCGCGGCGAGGCCAGAACTGCCCGGTGGCGGCGAACCTCACGACCGCCGGCACGAGCCGCGCGCTGGTCCAGGTGTGGGACGCGACCAACCCCGGCGCCGGCATGGGCGGCGCACCCCTCACGACGATCCAGCTCTTCGGCGACACGCCGCGGGCGCTCGCCAGGAGCACGGACGGGACGCGTGTCTACGCGGCCGTCTTCCACTCGGGCAATCGCACGACCGCGATCAACCAGACGGCCGTGAGCGGGAACGGCCAGGGCCTGCCGCCGGACCCGGTCGAGTCGGCCTATCCGACGCCGAAGCCGGCCGTCGGTCTCATCGTCAAGTTCGACACGACGGCGAGCGTCTGGCGCGACGAGCGTCCCACCAGCAACTGGAACAGCGCGGTGCCGTTCAGCTTGCCCGACCGCGACGTCTTCATCATCGACGCGACCGCGAATCCGCCGGTGCCGGTCGGCGGCACGAACAGCGTCGTGGGCGTCGGCACGATCCTCTTCAACATGGCGGTGCGCCCGAACGCGAGCGGCCAGATCTACGTCGCGAACCTCGACTCGCGCAACAACGTGCGCTTCGAGCCGCGCATCCCGTCGACGGGCGGCGGCGTGCAGGGCCACATCGCCGAGAGCCGCATCACCGTGATCAACGGCACGACGCCGACGCCGCACCATCTCAACCCCGACATCGACTACACCTGCGTTCCGCCGACCTGCCCGAACGACCCGGTCGAGATCGAGCAGAGCCTCGCCTTCCCGATGGACATGACGTTCTCGTCGAACGGCGCCCGGCTCTACGTCGCCGGCCTCGGATCGGAGAAGGTCGGCATCTTCGACACGGCCCAGCTCGAAGCCGGGAACATCACGCCCGCGACCAAGCACCTGGTCGAGGTCGGTGGCGGGCCGTCGGGCCTCGCGCTCGACGAGGCGCGCAACCAGCTCTACGTGATGAACCGCTTCGACCACACCATCTCGATCGTGGCGAACGCGAGCAATCCGGCGACGGCCGCCGAGCTCGCCGTCGTGCCGCTGCGCTTCGATCCGTCGCCGCCCGTCGCCAAGGTCGGCCGCCGCTTCCTCTACGACGCGCGGCACACCTCGGCGCACGGCGACAGCGCGTGCGCGAGCTGCCACATCTTCGGCGACTTCGACAGCCTGGCCTGGGACCTCTCGAACCCGCTCGATCCGAACATCGTGCCGAACGACAACCCGTTCCGCGTGAAGCCGCCGGCCGTCGCGATCGAGGACCTGAGCCTCGGCGGGCCGGGCGTCGGCATCCCGTGCGACACCTGCGAGTTCCACCCGATGAAGGGCCCGATGACGACGCAGACGTTGCGCGGCATGGCCCCGAACGGGCCGATGCACTGGCGCGGCGACCGCACGGGTGGCACGACCGGCCAGGACCCGTTGAGCGAGGACCTCGCCTTCAAGGCGTTCAACCCGGCGTTCGTGGGCCTCCTCGGGCACGACACGCAGCTCTCGGCGCAGGACATGCAGGACTACACGAACTTCATCCTGTCGGTGGCCCTGCCGCCGAATCCGCTGCGCAACCTCGACGAGACGCTCAACAACAACACCGCCTCGGAGTCGCAGGGCTCGACGTTCTTCACCGGCACGCCGGTCGACGCGGGCATCCTCACGTGCGAGTTCTGCCACCGCAATCCCCTGGGGAGCGACGGCCTGTCGTCGTTCGAGGGCGAGACGCAGGAGTTCAAGATCGCCCACCTGCGCAACATCTACCAGAAGGTGGGCATGTTCGCGGTCGCGGGCGACCAGGTGCGCGGCTTCGGGTACCTCCACGACGGCAGCGTCGCGACGGTCTTCAACTTCCTGCAGGCGGGCGTCTTCCAGTTCGGGCAGAGCGCCAACACCAAGCGGCGGAACCTCGAGGCCTTCATCGACGTGTTCGACACCGGCATCGCCCCGGCCGTCGGCCAGCAGGTGACGGTCAACGCGACGAACCTGAACGACTCCAACCTGACGACCCGGATCGACGTCCTCGTCGCGCGTGACGAGGCCGCGCGCTGCGACCTCGTCGTCAAGGGGAGCATCGGCGGCGTCGCGCGCGGGTGGGTGTACGTGGGCGGCAGCAACTTCCAGCCCGACCGCAACGCCGACCCCGTCATCGGCACGACCGCGCTGCGGGGGCTCGCGTCGACGGCCGGACAGGAGCTGACCTACACGTGCGTGCCGCTCGGCTCCGGGGCGCGCATCGGCGTCGACCGCGACGGCGACGGCACCTTCGACCAGCGCGAGATCGACTGCGGCACGGATCCCGCGAACCCGGCGAGCGTGTCACCGCCGACCGGATCCTGCGCCGGAGGCACGACCACGACGTCGACGTCGACCGTGACCACGAGCTCGACGACCACGTCGACCACGTCGTCGACCACCACCACGACGGTGGTGGTTCCCACGACCACCAGTACGACGGCGGCGACGACCACGTCGAGCACCTCCAGCACGTCCGCCGGGTCGGCCAGCACGTCGACGACGACGTCCACCACGACCACGACGGCGGCCGGCGGATCGACCACGACGCTGCCGATCGTGCTCATCCAGTCGACCGCCCTGAACCTCCGCGATCGCTCGACGCCGCCGCCGGACCCGAACCGGCGCAAGATCTCGTTCAAGTCGACGACCGTGGCCGACCCGATGGCGAACCGCATCGTCGTCCCGGCGCGCGGCTCGGCCGGCGACCCGACGCTGCCCGAGGGCGCGGTGCTCGAGGTCTACAACTCGTCGGGTAGCGGCGAGAAGGTGTCGGTGACGCTGGCGTCGGGCGGCTGGACCGCCTACGACAGCTCGGCCACGCCGAAGGGATACCGGTACAAGAGCCCGAACCCGACCGATCCGATCACGCGCGTCGTCGTGAAGGCGAACCAGCTCCGCATCCGGGGCGGCAAGTCCGGATGGGGCTACACGCTCGACGAGTCGTCGCAGGGCACCGTCGCCGTGCGCCTGACGATGGGGGCGGGCTTCCGCTGGTGCGCGAACTCGCCCGCCAAGTCGAGCGGGAACCCGGCGAACAACGACCGGGTCGACAAGTTCTCGGGCGAGCGCCGCGCCCCGGCGCCCGCGACCTGCCCGGCGGTCCCCTGATCTCCGATTCCCGCGGGTGAGAATCGACGGCGCGGGCGCGTCGGCGGACGACGGCACGCCGGGTGCTGAAGGGCGCCGTGCCGTACGCGCTCGCGTTCGCCGGGGGCCTCGCGGGGTCGCTGCACTGTCTCGGCATGTGCGGCGGCCTGGTCGGCATCCTCGCATCGGCCGGTCCGGGGCGCTCGTGGCCGCGCGTGCTCGTGTACAACCTCTCGCGGGTCGTCACCCTCGGCGCGATCGGCGCCATGGCGGGAGGGCTCGGCGCGACGATCGTCGCCTGGGGACCGCTCGTCGTGGCGGAACGACTGCTCGCGATCGCCGCCGGCGGCGCCATGGCGATCGTCGGGCTCGAGGTGCTCGGCGTTGCGGCCCCGCGGGGCCAGCGACTCGCCGCCAGGCTGCAGGGCGGTCTCAGCCGAGCGCTGGGCGACGTGCTGCGGGCGCCGTCGGCGCTCGCGCCGATCGCCTTCGGGGCGCTCAACGCGCTCTTGCCCTGCCACCTGGTCTACGCCTTCGCCGCCATGGCTGCGGGCACCGGGTCGGTCGGGCGCGGCTATCTCACGATGCTGGCGTTCGGCCTCGGCACCGTGCCCGCCATGATGATGCCGGCCGCGGCGCGAAGCGTGTTCGGGTCGCGCGGCGGAGGGTTCGCGCAACGCGCCGCGGGCGCGCTCGTGATCGTGGTCGGGATCGTGACGGCGCTGCGCGGCCTGGCGATGGGATCGATGCTGCCCGGGCACGTCCACTGAGGACGCGGGGGCGCGTCAGCGCATGACGAGCGCGATCAGCAGCAGCGCCGTCACCACCAGCTTGATGAGGGCGATGAGCGCGATCGCCACGAGCGCGCGCCCGAGCGGGAAGGGTCGCTCGTGCCGCATGGCGAAGGCGACGGCGGGCACGATGACCGCGTAGCTGAGCCCGATGCGGAGGAAGTGATCGCCGCGCGGATGCACCCACACGGCACCGCCGATGAACGCGAAGCACGCCACCGACAGGGTGAGGATTGCGAGGAACTGGCCGCGGGAAAGTCCGACCGCCGTCCAGATGCCGCGGGTGGGCAAGGGGCCGAAGAGTCTGGAGGGCACACGGCCCGGTGCGAGATCCGTGCCGCAAGGCGGGTTCGCGGCTGCGAGAACGCGGCCACCACGGTTCCCGACGATGGGAAGGATCGCGGCTTCCGGCTCCAGCTCCTGGCGTGAACGTTTGGTATGCGGCTTGCGACGTGGCCGCCCGAGTGACGCCGACACGCAGGGAGATCGAAGCTCGCCTCGCCGAGCATCGCAAGGCCATCGCCGAGCTCGAACGCGAGCTGCGCGCGGAGACGCCGCCCAACTGGCCACCATCGGGCTTCTATCTCACGTTCTACGTCGTCTCGGGGCTCCTGATCGGCATCCTCGGGAGCCTCACGAGCTTCCTGTTCCACATCGTGGGCTCGCTCATCGTGAACCAGGACCCGCTGATGTTCCTGCGCGTGTACGGCACGGTGTTCCTCGGGCAGCGCGCGCTCACCACCGACGATCTCAACTTCTTCATGCTGGTCGCCGTCGTGCACTTCTCGATCGGAGCCGCGGGAGGCGCCGTGTTCAACGTGCTCGTGAACCGCTACGTGCCCGATCGCCCGCTGCTGCAGGTCGGGCTCGGCGCCGCCTACGGCCTCCTCATGTGGGTGGTCAACTTCTACGGGATCCTCGTGTGGCTGCAGCCGCGGCTGGTCGGACACGGCTACGTGCTGGAGCTGATGCCGGTCTGGGTGGCGGCGCTCACGCACGTGATCTACGGCGTGACGCTCGGCCTCCTGCAGCCCCTGGGACGCTTCGTGCCGTATCGATCGGCGGCGGGGGAGGCATGAGCGCGCGCACCCGGGTGACCGTGGGGCTGCTCGCGCTCGTGCTCGCGGGCTCGGCGCGCGCCGAGGACGTGCTCGTCGTCGAGGGGGAGCGCGTCTACACCCGCTACTGCGTCGGATGTCATGGCGACCGGGGCGACGGGCACGGCGCCGCGTCGGACATGCTCCTCACCAAGCCTCGCGACTTCACGAAGGGCATCTTCAAGTTCCGGTCGACGGCGGCGGGCACGCTGCCCACCGACGACGACCTCATGCGCGTGGTCACGCGCGGCGTCTACCGGACGTCGATGCCGGAGTGGTCGCTGCTTCCGGAGCGCGAGCGCCGCGCGGTCGTCGCATACGTGAAGACGTTCTACCCGCAGTGGAACGAGCGCGGCGCCGGGGCCGTCGTCCCGATTCCGGCGCGCCCCGCCTTCGTCGGCTCGCCGGAGTCGGTCGCGCGCGGCAAGGAGGTCTATACGCTGCTCGAGTGCTCGACGTGCCATGGCGCGAGCGGGCAGGGCGACGGCCCGTCGGCCAAGACCCTCGAGGTCGACGTCTGGGGCAACCCGCAGAAGCCGTTCAACTTCACGAAGGGCCGCCTCAAGAGCGGCGGCCACCCCGAAGACGTGTACCGGACGTTCATGACCGGCATCAACGGCACCGCCATGCCGTCGTTCGAGGACATCTTCGCGCAGCCCGACGGCGAGAGCATCCACGACGGCGACGCGTGGCACCTCGTCTCTTACGTCCTCTCGTTGCGAAAGGAGCAGCCATGATCGCCACCGTCGAGGGGCGCCGCCTCGTGAACCTCGGCCTCGTGCGCGCGCACCTGACGGCGAGCGCCGCGTTCTTCGCGGTGAGCCTGCTGGGCGGGCTCGCCTACGCGTTCCAGTTCAACAACCTCTATCCGTTCGCCGGCATCGAGTGGCTGTCGCCGGGGCGCGTGCGCCTCGTCCACACGAACATGGCGGCCTACGGCTTCATCGCCAACGCGTTCATCGCGGGCCTGCTCTACGCGATCCCGCGCCTCACGCGCCGGCCGATCCTGTCCGACCGCCTCGGATGGCTCATCTTCGGCGCGTGGCAGCTCATCATGGTGCTCACGATCGGCGGCGAGCTGCTCGGCTACGGGCAGGCGATCGAGTGGGGCGAGACACCGATCTTCGTCGATCCGCTCGTGCTGGTCGGTCTGGTGCTGCTCGTCGTCAACATGTCGGTGCCGATCTTCCAGTCGACCGAGCCGGGGCTGTACGTGAGCCTCTGGTACTTCCTCGCCGCCTTCGCCTGGACCGGCCTCGTGTACTTCATGGGGAACTACCTGCCGCAGTTCTGGGTGCCCGGGACGGCCGGCGCGGCGATCACGGGGCTCTTCATCCACGATCTCGTCGGCCTCTTCGTGACGCCGATCGGGTGGGGCCTCATGTACTACTTCGTGCCCCTGCTGCTCCGAAAGCCCATCTGGAGCCATGCGCTCTCGCTGATCGGCTTCTGGGGCATCGCCTTCTTCTATCCCATGCAGGGCGTGCATCACTTCCTGCTCTCGCCGATCCCGATGTACGCGCAGTACGGCGCGGTGGTCGCGACCATCGCGGTCGAGATCGTGGTCGTGACGGTGCTCGTCAACTTCGCCGGCACGCTGCACGGCCGTGCCGACGCGATCCGGGGCAACCTCGCGATCCGGTGGTTCTACACCGGCATGATCATGTACGGGATCACGTGCTTCCAGTGCGCCTTCCAGGTGACGCTCACCTTCCAGAAGGTGATCCACTTCACCGACTGGGTCGTCGGACATGCGCACATGGTGATGTTCGGGGTATTCGGCTTCTGGATCATGGGCTTCTTCGTGGAGCTCTGGCCGCGCGCCGTCGGGCGGCCATGGGTGAGCCCGCAGCTCCTCACGCTGCACTACTGGTTCACGCTCGTCGGGTTGACGCTGATGGTCGTCGACCTCACCGCCGCCGGGCTCGTGCAGGGCTTCAGCTGGGGATCGCTCAGCCACTGGGGCGAGTCGGTCGTCGCGTCCATGCCGTTCTGGTGGGTGCGGACGTTCGCCGGCCTCCTCATCGTGGCCGGACAGGGCTTCTTCTTCTACGCGCTGTGGGCGACGGCGCGCGAGCCGGCGACCGCGCCGCACGCGGTCGAGGTGGCGGCCTGATGGAACGATTCGGCGCGAGCTTCCTCATCGCCGGGGTGATCACGTTCCTGCTCGGCTTCTTCCTGCAGGGCGCGATGCCGGTGCTGACGCTGCGCAAGGTGCCGATCAAGAGCGTCGAGGAGGTCACCCGCAACGTGCCGCCGGAGTTCACGCAGCTCGCCGAGGACTACCCGGCCGAGTTCCAGGCCGCGTTCGGCACGCCCACGTCGGGGAGTCTCGCGACGGCGGTGGAGGAAGGGAAGGCGATCTACATCAGCGAGGCCTGCTGGCACTGTCACTCGCAGTTCGTCCGGCCGGCCTCGAACGAGGACCTGCGCTTCGGGCCGGTGTCGACGCCCGAGGAGTACCAGAACCTCATGAACCTGCCGCACCTATTCGGCACGCGGCGGGTCGGCCCTGACCTCATCCGCGAGTCCGGCCGGCATTCGAACGACTGGCAGATGGCGCACCTCTACGACCCGCGCACGGTTGCCCCGTACTCGGTCATGCCGTCGTATCCGTGGTTCTTCACCGCCGACAGGCGTCCGACCAGACGCGCGCTGGCCCTGGTCGCGTACCTGCAGTGGCTCGGGAGCTGGATTCCCGAGAACCAGCGCATCGGAGGCGACTCATGAGGACGCGCTCGATCATCGTGTTCGCGCTCGCCATCGGCGTGATGGTCATCGCGGGTGGCGCCTTCGTCGCGAAGATGTTCGAGTTCGCCATGACGATGGCGGGCGACGAGGTCGCCGGCTTCGGGGCGGTGGCCGTGACGACGTATCTCATGGGCATGCTCCCGCTGCTCCTGCTCCTCCTGTGGGCGGTCACGACCGGCCGCTTCCGCGACATCGAGGCACCGAAGCTCCGCATGCTCGAGCTCGACCGCGAGATCGAGCGCGGCGGCGAGCTCGCGGGTGGGCGTCATGGCTGAGCAGCTCGATCCCATTCTCGCGCCGCCCGGCGCCAGCCCGGCGATCGCGTCGCGGCCCGACACCGAGCTCGACCACCGGCATCACACGTACGAGGCGAATCCGGCGCCCTGGTGGATGGCCATCGTGTGGATCGTCTTCCTCATCGGTGGGGCCGTCTATCTGGTCGTCAACTTGATCGAGTGAGCGCGTGACCGGGGCGTGCGCCCATTGCGGGCTGCCGCTCGGGCGCCGCCCGCTCACCGCGACGATCGACGGCGCGCCGGGGAGCTATTGCTGCTTCGGTTGCGTGCTCGCCCACCAGGTGACGCGAGCACGGGGCGACGACGGTCGCGCGGCCGCGGTCTTGGTGCGGCTCGGCGTCGCGATCTTCTTCGCCATGAACGTGATGATGGTGACGCTGCCGACCTACGTGCCGGCCGTCTACGGGGGCGGGGGCATGCCGACCGACGGGCCGCTCTTCGTGCTCCTGCGCTGGCTCGCGATGGTCTTCGCGGCGCCCGTCCTCGTGCTGCTGGGAGGCCCGGTGCTCGTGGCGGCGACCCGCGCGGCGTGGCGCGGCGTGGCCAGCGCCGATGCGCTCGTCGTCCTGGGAACGATCGCGGCATACACCCTGTCGGTCGTGAACACGATCGCCGGGCGCCCGGCCGTCTACTACGACACGGCGGCGATGCTCCTCGTGCTGGTCACGCTCGGCCGCTACCTCGACGCACGCGCGCGGGCCGACGCCGGTGCGCTGGTACGGGCCACGCTCGCCGGCGGGCCGACCCGAGCGCGTCGGGAGCTGGCGGACGGCACCGAGACGGTCGCGCCGGAGGCGCTCCGCCTGGGAGACGTCGTACGGGTTACGCCCGGGGATGCCTTTCCGGCCGACGGCGTGGTCCTGTCCGGCGTCGGCGGCGTCGACGAGTCGGCGCTCACCGGCGAGGCGGCGCCGGTCACCAAGCAGCCTGCGGACGCGGTGGAGGGAGGCACGTGCTCGGTCGACGGGACCTTCCGCGTGCGCGTGACCGCGCCGGCCGGCGCCAGCGCGACCGCCCGCATCGCGACCCTCGTCGATGCGGCGCTGCGCGAACGCACGCGCGCCGAGCGGCTCGCCGATCGCGTCTCGGCGGTTCTCGTTCCGGTCGTGCTGGCGGTCGCGGCATTGGCTGGGATCGCCTGGACGCGCGCGGCCGGGCCCGACCGCGGGCTCCTGGTCGCGCTCTCGGTGCTCGTGGTGGCCTGTCCATGCGGGCTCGGCCTCGCCACGCCGGTCGCGATCTGGACCGGCCTCACGACCGCGGCGCGCCGCGGCGTCATCGTCCGCAGCGCCTCGGTCCTGGAGCGCATCGCCTCGCTGCAGCGGGTCTTCGTCGACAAGACCGGAACGCTGACCACGGGCCTGCCGCGTGTGGCGCACGTCGACGCGTCGGACGGGAGCCATTCCGACGACGTGCTCGCGCTGGCAGCGGCTCTCGAGACGGGTCTCGCTCATCCCGTGGCGCGCGGCATCACCGCAGCCGCGGAGGCGCGCGCACTCCGCCGGCCCGACGTCGCCGGATTGGAGGTCGTTCCCGGGCGAGGGGTCCGCGGCGTGGTCGACGGCGAGGCGGTGGCCGCGGGCAGCCCATCGTGGGTCGACGGGAAGGCGGCCGGCGCGGACCTTCCGCATCGCGACGGCACGCCGGTGGTCGTCACCCGTGCGGGGCGGATCACCGGCGTCGTGTGGCTGCAGGAGGCGCTTGCTCCCGGCGCGATCGAGGCGATCGCGGAGCTCCGCCGTTTCGGCCTCCGCGTCGGGCTTCTGTCCGGTGACGTGCAAGCGGCGGCGCTCGAAGGGGTGTTCGCGCCAGGGGAGTGTGCGACGGGACTCCGGCCCGAGGAGAAGGTCGCACAGGTGAAGGCGGCCCGGGCGAGCGCCCCGGTCGGGATGGCCGGCGACGGCTTCAACGACGCGCCGGCGCTGGCGGCGGCCGACGTCGGCTTCGCCGTCGGCGACGCGCCCGATCTCACGCGCGTCACGGCAGACGTGGTCGTCGTGCGCGGCGGCGTGCAGCAGGTGCCCTGGGTCATCGAGCACGCGCGGCGGGTCGTGCGCGTGGGGCGCCAGAACCTCGTGTGGGCCTTCGGCTACAACGCGATCGCGGTCGGCCTGGCCGCCGCCGGTCGCCTGAATCCATTGGTCGCGGCGCTCTCCATGCTGGCCAGCAGCGTCGCCGTGGTGGCGAACGCTCGCCGGCTGCGGGCGCCGGACCGGCCGATCGTGGCGTCTCAGGCCGCGAGCTGCGTGTCGACGGCTGCGGCTTCGTCGAAGAACGCCTGGAGGCTCTCCTGGTAGCGATAGAACCGATCGGCGTCGAGCTGTCCCTGCGCCTCGTCGATCGGCACGATGCGGAGCGGCCAGTCGGGAAGCGTCAGGTAGTTGAGCGTGTGCGTGAGATCCGCGCGCCCGTGCGCGAGGATGCTCTCGACCATCTCGCGCCAGGCCGCCCACTCGCCCTCGATCAGGACCGGGTGGTGCGCGCGCACTTGCTCGGGGCGTTCCGCCTGCGAGATCGGGCCGCAGGTGTAGCCGCGGAACGGGAGCACGTAGAGCTCCTCGTGGCCGTCGGGGAAGAGGATGCGCGGGACCAGCGTCATGTCGAGCGGCCCGAGACGCCGGTAGCGATCGGGCGCCGCCGCCATGGCGTCGGCGAGCTGCTGGAACCACGCGACGGAGGGGAAGTGTACCGCGGTCATCGTCGTCCTCCCGGTTACTGCGGCAGCTCGAGCGGCAGCTTGCAGCGATCTCCGCGTTCGAGGCCCGCGACGTGCAGGCGGTGCAGGTACTCCCTCACCTGCTTCTGGAAGAGGAAGGCGGTGCGCATCATGCCCTCCTGCATCCGGTCGACGCCGCCGCCGGCCAGGATGAGCCGGGGCTCGATGCCCTGGGGCTCGAGCGAGAGGGCGAGCATCGCTTCCTCGCCGACGTCGAGGATCCGGTGCACCTCCTCGGCGCGCTCCGGGTGCTCCTGCAGGAAGCGCTTGAGGTGCATCGTGCCGTAGCCGACGTGGCGGGCCTCGTCCTGCATGCAGAGGCGGAAGATCTTCTTCTCGACCTCGGTCGGGGCGAGGAACTCGCCGTGGCGGAAGAGCGTCAGCACGAAGCCCTCGGCGAGGATGTGCATGAGGGAGCTGGCGACGGTGTAGTTGGGCGCGTCCAGGATGATGCGGAGCACGGACTCGGAGCCGGGCGACGCCTGCAATAGGCCGCCGCCGTTCGCGAGGGCGCGCTTGCGGAAGACGTCCATGTGGCGCGCCTCGTCGAACACCTGGCTCGCCAGGAAGAGCTTCACCTCGTGGAAGTCGTGGTTGATGCGCCACAGCCACTTGGCCGGCAGGTCGCCGGCGATGAACTCGACCTCCGTCAGGCCCGTGCAGAGCTGGCAGACGGCCCGCTCGATGTCCTCGGGCAGCTCCTGCAGGCGGTCCCAGGGGATGTCGCGCGCCGAGCTCCACTGGCGCGCGACGGCCTCCTCGTAGAGCTCGCCGCAGTTGTCGGCCCACACCGTGCCGCGATCGTCGACGTCGTAGGTGCCGAGGCTCGGGGTCTCGGGCGGCACCTCGCAGCCCCGCGGCGCCATGCTGCCGTGCGTGCCGCCGCGGACGGGGATCTCGCCATACTTGCCGACGTTGATGTCGTCGAGCGTGAGTCCCAAGGCCGACGGCTTGGCGCGCGTGCCCCAGCCGTCAGGGTTGGCGTGCATCCAGCGCAGGTCGAACTTCCCGTTGCGCATCTCGGAGAGGTGATCGAGCACGCGCTCCAGCGTTTGGCTGACAGGGATCGTCATCGAGGGAGCCCTCCTGGGGCCGACCAGCAGGCGGTGTGCCACACGGGAGCCCGCGGGCCGCGTACGGGATTTCCCAGCCGTCCGAACCGACCGACCGGTCGGTCGCACGGGTGGGAAAGACGCCGTGGAACGGGGCTCGACGCGACGGCCCGTCGCCTGCATTCCATGGGCGCGGTGCCCACGAGCCACGAGGATCAGGCGGCGATCGTCGCCGCGCTACGAGATCCCGGAGCATATCCCCACCCCGTCGCCGACGTGGTGCACGTGCAGACCCACATCTCCCACGTGTTCCTCGCCGGTTCGCACGTCTACAAGCTGAAGAAGGCGGTCGTCTTCCCGTTCCTCGACTTCGGGACGCCGGCCGCCCGCGAGCACTTCTGCCGGGAGGAGGTGCGCCTCAACCGCCGCTTGGCGCCCGGGGTCTACGTGGACGTTGCGCCGGTCGTTCGTGCCGGCGGTGCGCTGCGCGTCGGCGGCGAGGGGCCGGCGCTCGACTGGCTCGTCCACATGGTCCGCTTGCCGGCCGAGCGGACGCTGGCCGCGCTCGTGCGTGCGGGCGCGGCGTCGCCGGAGATCATGCGCGACCTCGCGGGGCGGATCGCGCGTTTCCACGCCAGTGCCCCGATCGTCGAAGCGGGACGCCCGGACGAGCTGGCGTCGGGCTGGGCGACGAACCTCGACGGGGTGCGGCCGTTCGTCGGCCGTCACCTCGCCGCGGAGGACTTCGAGATCCTCGCCGACTTCGGGCGCACGTTCGTGGCGCGGCACGAGGCCGTGCTCGGCGCTCGCCCGCAGCTCGGGCACGTCCGTGACGGCCATGGCGACCTGCGCGCCGACCACGTGTACGTGCTCGACGCACGGATCGACGTGCCCGGCGTGCCGCCCGTCGCGCCCGGCATCTACGTGGTCGACTGCATCGAGTTCTCGCCGGCGTTCCGTGCGATCGACGTGGCGGCCGACGTCGCCTTCCTGGCGATGGAGCTCGAGCAGCTCGGGAGGCGGGACCTGGCCGACCTCTTCGTCGCGGCCTACGCCGAGGAGGCCGGCGACCCGCTCGTGCCGGCCCTCCTGCCGTACTACGCGTGTCACCGGGCGACGGTCCGGGGGAAGGTCGAAGGCCTGGCAGCCGACGAGGCCGAGATGGAAGCGCATGCACGCGCCGACGCGACCGTACGCGCCTGGCAGGGGTTCACGCTGGCCGGTCGCTTCGCCTGGCGAAGCGGTGACCCGGTCGTGGTCGCGTGCACGGGGCTCTCGGGGACCGGCAAGTCGACGGTTGCGAACGCCCTCGCCGACGCGACCGGCTTCGGCGTCGTCAGCTCGGACGTGCTGCGCAAGACGGAAGCGCCGGCCGGGACGGCACCGGCGTACGACGTGGCGGCGCGGAGCGCCGTGTACGCCGGCATCCGGCGCGAGGTGGAACGGCGGCTCGCGCGCAACGAGAGCGTCATCGTCGACGCCACGTTCACGAGCCGCGCCGAGCGGGATCGCCTGGCCCGCAGCGTGCGCGGCTTCGGCCGGCGGTGGATCTTCGTCGAAGCGATCGCCGACGAAGCCGTGGTGCGGAGGCGACTCGATGCCCGCGAGGCCGGATCCGTGTCGGACGCGCGCTGGGACGTGTACGTCCTGCAGCGCGACCACCATGACGCGCTGGGCGCAGCCGAGCCCGCCCTCACCGTCGACACGACGGCGGGCATCGGGGCGGTGCGGGCGGACCTCCTCGGACGGCTGTGGGCGTGGCGCCAGGGCCGTCCGGTTGCGCGCCGGGCCTGACGGCCCGCGGGTCGCGCGCCGGCGCAAAACTTGCGATCCTTGGGCGGGCGATGCCGGCCACACCGCACCACGAGCGGCACTTCACTGCCACGGCCACCGTTCGCGACGTCGTCATCGGGATGGCGGACGGGCTGACGGTCCCGTTCGCGCTCGCGGCCGGGCTCTCGGGCGCCGTCGACTCGACCGCGGTCATCGTGACGGCGGGCCTCGCGGAGATCGCGGCCGGCGCCATCGCCATGGGTCTCGGCGGGTATCAGGCGGCGAAGACCGACGCCGAGCACTACCAGGCCGAGCTGGCGCGCGAGGAGCGCGAGACGGAGGAGGTGCCCCGGGTCGAGGTCGAGGAGGTCGCGGGCGTCTTTCGCCGCTACGGCCTCACCGACAAGCAGATCCGGCCGGTCCTCGACGTCATCACGGCCGACCGCCGCCGCTGGGTCGACTTCATGATGCGCTTCGAGCTCGGGCTCGATCAGCCCGATCCAACACGCGCGCGGCGCAGCGCCTTCACGATCGCCGCGGCGTACGTCGCGGGCGGCCTGATCCCGCTGCTCCCGTACATCCTCTTCCCGCGCGTCGCGACGGCGCTTCCGGTGTCGGTCGGGGTGACGCTCGTCGCGCTCTTCCTGTTCGGCGTCGTGAAGAGCCGCTTCACGGGCATGGCCCCGCTGCGCGGAGGGCTGCAGACGCTCACGACCGGCGGCCTCGCCGCCGCGGCCGCCTTCGCGATCGCGCGCTGGATCAGCTAGGCGACCGACCCAAGACTCCGTCTTGGGTCGGCTTCCTAGCCACGCTTGCCGGGGCGGGGAACCGTCATGACCGGCACGGGCGAATGACGGACGACCTTCTCGGCGACGCTGCCGATGAGGAGGTGCGGAAGGCCGGTCAGGCCCTGCGTGCCCATGACGATCAAGTCGGCGCGGCGCGCGGCGGCGACGATCTCGCGATGCGGATCGCCGACCGCGACCCGGACGGCGGGCGCCCCTCCGCGTGTCCGTCCGGCGACGCGCTTGACGCGCCGGGCGAGCTGCGCCGTGAGGTTGGCCAGCATCGCCTGCGTCGGGCGCTGGAAGATCACCGTCGGAGGGAACCCCTGCACCAGGCCGATCGGCTGGGTCACGTGCAGCACGGTCAAGCGCGCGCCCTGGCGGGCGGCCAGCCCGAGCGCCGTGCGGAGCGCACGGTCGGCGTGGGTCGAGAAGTCGTGCGGCACTAGAACGCGCCGGAAGCCTTTGCGCATTGGTCGATCCTCCGTCAGGACGATTGGGCGAGCGCCGCGCGCAGGAGGTCCTGCACCATCTGCGCATTCGCCTTGCCGCCGGTCGCTTTCATCACCTGGCCGACGAGAAAGCCCATGACCTTCTCCTTGCCGGCGCGAATCTGGGCCACTTGATCGGGGCAGCGCGCGATGACGTCGCGCACCGCGGCCTCGAGCGCTGCGCGGTCACTCACTTGCGCGAGGCCCTCGCGACGCACCAGCTCCTGGGGATCGAGCTCCGTTCCGCGGAGCTTCGGAAGCAGGCCCTTGGCCGTGTTGCGGTTCACGACGCCGGTCGTGACCAGCCGGATCAGCTTCGCGAGCTGCGTCGGGCCGATCGGCCAGGTCCGGATCACGAGCGCCTCGTCGAGCTTCTCGTCGCGCACCATGCGGAGGATCTCGGTCATGGTCCAGTTGGCCATGTCCTTGGCGGGTGCGCCGGCGCGGACCCCCGCCTCGAAGTAGTCGGCAACGTCCTTGCGCTGTGTGAGCACGTCGGCGTCGTAGGCCGAGAGCCCGTGCTCGCGCTCGAGGCGAGCGCGACGCTCCGCGGGCAGCTCGGGCATGGTGCGCCGGATCTCGGCGATCCACGCCGGCTCGACGGCGAGCGGGAGCAGGTCGGGATCGGGAAAGTAGCGATAGTCGTGCGCGCTCTCCTTGGAACGCATGGATCGCGTCTCCTCGCGATCGGCGTCCCACAGGCGCGTCTCCTGAACGATGCGCTCGCCGTCGGCGATCGCCTGCTCCTGGCGCGCGATCTCGTAGACGAGCGCCCGCTCGACGGCGCGGAAGGAGTTCATGTTCTTGATCTCGACCTTGGTGCCGAGCTCTTTCTGGCCGCGCGGCCGCACCGAGACGTTGGCGTCGCAGCGGAAGCTCCCTTCCTCCATGTTGCCGTCGCAGACCTCGAGATACTGCAGGATCGAGCGCAGCGTGCGGAGGTATGCCCCCGCTTCGCCCGGCGTGCGCAGGTCCGGCTCGCTCACGATCTCGAGCAGGGGGACGCCCGAGCGGTTGAAGTCGACCAGGCTGTCGGCCACGTGCGCGTCGTGGACGTTCTTGCCCGTGTCCTCCTCCATGTGGATGCGCGTCAGTCCCACGCGCTTCGTTCCGGCCTCCGTCACGACGTCGATGTGGCCGCCGGCGCAGATCGGCAGCTCGTACTGGCTGATCTGATAGCCCTTCGGGATGTCGGGGTAGAAGTAGTTCTTCCGCGCGAAGATCGAGCTCGGCGCGACGGCGCAGCCGGTGGCGAGGCCGGCGCGGATCGCGAACTCGACCACGCGGCGGTTGAGGACCGGGAGCACGCCGGGCATCCCGAGGCAGACCGGGCAGACGTTCGTGTTGGGCGGCGCACCGAAGCCCGCCGAGCACCCGCAGAAGATCTTCGAGCGCGTGAGGAGCTCTGCGTGCACCTCGAGCCCGATGACGGATTCCATTCCGCCGCTCACAGGCGCGGCCCTCGCTGATGCCAGTCGGTCGAGCCCTCGTAGGCGGCGGCGACGCGCAGGAGCGTCGCCTCGTCGAAGGGCTTGCCGATGAGCTGGAGGCCGACGGGGAGACCGTCGCCGTCGAACCCACACGGGATGGACATGCCCGGAAGCCCGGCCAGGTTCACCGAGATGGTGAAGATGTCCGAGAGGTACATCGTGAGCGGGTCGGCGGTCTTCTCGCCCAGCCGGAACGCGGTGGTGGGCGCGATCGGCGCGACCAGGGCGTCGCAGCCGGCGAGGGCCTTGGTGAAGTCCTGCGCGATGAGCGTCCGCACCTGGAGCGCCTTCAGGTAGTAGGCGTCGTAGTAGCCCGCGGAGAGCGCGTAGGTGCCGAGCATGATCCGGCGCTTCACCTCGGCGCCGAACCCCGCTGCGCGCGTCTCGGCGTACATCTCGCCGACGCTGGATCCGGGGTTCGCGACGCGCAGGCCGTAGCGCACGCCGTCGTAGCGCGCGAGGTTCGACGACGCCTCGGCGGTGGCGACGAGGTAGTAGGTGGCGATCGCGTACTCGCTGTGCGGCAGCGACACCGACTCGACCGACGCCCCCGCCCCCTCGAGGACGCGCACCGCTTCGCGCACCGCGCGCTCGACGTCCGGCTGCATGCCCTCGACGAAGTACTCGCGCGGCATGCCGAGACGGAGGCCGCGGACACCGCCCTCGAGCGAGCCAGCGAGCGCACGAGACGGCCGCGGCGAGGACGTCGAGTCCCTCGGGTCGTGGCCGGCGATCGCATCGAAGAGGACGGCCGTGTCGGCGACGTCGCGGGCGAGCGGTCCCACCTGGTCCAGCGACGACGCGTAGGCCATGACCCCGTAGCGCGACACGCGCCCGTAGGTCGGCTTCAGGCCCACGACGCTGCAGTACGCGGCCGGGAGCCGGATCGACCCGCCGGTGTCGGTTCCGAGGGCGCCGAAGCACGAGCGCGCCGCGACCGCGGCGGCCGAGCCGCCCGAGGACCCGCCCGGAACGCGCGTGCCGTCCCACGGATTGCGGGTCGTCCCCAGGCCCGAGTTCTCGGTCGACGAGCCCATCGCGAACTCGTCGCAGTTGAGCTTGCCGACGATGACCGCGCCCGCCTCGCGCAGGCGCGCGGTGACCGTCGCGTCGTACGGCGGCACGAAGCGCTCGAGGATGCGCGACCCCGCGGTGGTCCGCACGCCGGCGGTGCAGATGATGTCCTTGAGCGCGACGGGAACTCCCGCCAGGCGCCCGACGTCCTCGCCGGCGGCGAGCCGGCGATCGATCGCAGCGGCGGCGGCGAGCGCTTCGTCGCCGCAGACGGTGAGATAGGCGCCGACCTGCGGCTCGGTCGCGGCGATACGCTCGAGGATCGCGCGCGTGAGCTCCACGGCGGACACCTCGCGACGCCGGACCCGCATGGCCGCGTCGCGCAGCGAGAGGTCGTGCAGCGCGCTCATTCGATGATCTTGGGGACGCGGAAGTGGCGGCCTTCACGAGCCGGCGCGTTCGCGAGGAGCGCGTCGTCGGCGGGCGGATTCACGATCTCGTCGTCGCGCAGCGGCGTGGCCGGCTCGGCCAGGGCACGCGCCGGCGCAACGCCCGTCGTGTCGAGGGCGCGCAGCTTCGCGAAGGCGTCGAGGATGTGGTCGAGGTCGGCCGTGAGGCGCTCCTCTTCGGCGGGCTCCAGCCGCAGGCGCGCGAGCGCGGCCACCTTGCGGACCTCGTCGCGCGTGATCGCCACGAGCGGTTCCTACCGCATGGTCCCCACCCCCGCAACGCGACGTTGCGATACGTCGCCGGCACGCCTAGCCTCGCGCGCGGTGGATGCGCGGCGGGAGCTCGGGAGGCGCGGCGAGGAGGTGGCGGACACCTTCGTGCGTGCGCTCGGCTATCGCGTCGTGGCGCGGAACTTCCGCTGTCGGGCGGGCGAGATCGATCTGGTCGCGCTCGACGGCGAGACGATCGTGTTCGTCGAGGTGCGCAGCCGGAGCGGAGACCGGCTCGGAACGCCGCTCGAATCCGTGGACGGGCGCAAGCAGGGGCGGGTGGCTCGTGTCGCGCGCTACTTCCTCGCGGCGCACGGCTGGAGCGAGCGGAGCGCTCGCTTCGACGTGGTCGGCGTCCGCTTCGACCGGGAGCCGCCCGCCGTCGAGCACGTGCGCGCCGCATTCGACGTGCTAGGGTAGGGAATGCTCGACATCCGACTGATCCGCGCCGAGCCCGATCGGGTGAAGGCCGAGCTGGCGAAGGTGGGCGTGCCGCCCGAGCAGATCGACACGGTGCTGGAGGCCGATCGCGTGCGGCGCGAGGCCATCCAGGCCGTCGAGACGCTGCGCGCGGAGCGGACGAAGGCGTCGAACCGCATCCGCGACATGAAGGACCCCGCCGAGCGCGAGCGCGCGATCACGGAGACGCGGGCCTTGGGCGACCGGATCCCGGAGGCCGAGAAGGTGGTGGCGGCGGCAGAAGACGCGTTCCTCTCGCTCATGCTCGAGATCCCGAACCTGCCGCATCCCGACGTCCCCGTCGGTCCCGACGAGTCGGCGAACGAGGTCGTGCGCACCGAGGGCGAGGCGCCGGCGTTCGACTTCACGCCGATCCCGCACTGGGATCTCGGGCCACGGCTCGGGATCCTCGACTTCGAGCGCGGCGTCAAGATCTCCGGCTCGCGCTTCTACATCCTGCGCGGAGCGGGAGCGCGGCTCCAGCGTGCGCTCATCACGTGGATGCTCGACCTCCACGTGCGCGAGCACGGCTACACCGAGGTGTATCCGCCGGCGATGGTGAAGGGCGAGTGCCTCGTCGGCACCGGCAACCTGCCGAAGTTCGCCGACACCGTGTATCGCGACGTCGAAGAGGACCTGTGGTGGGTGCCGACGGCCGAGGTGCCGGTCACGAACCTCTACCGCGACGAGGTGATCGACGGCGCCGCGCTGCCGATCCGGCACGTCGCCTACAGCCCGTGCTTCCGCCGCGAGAAGATGTCGGCCGGGCGCGACGTGCGCGGCATCAAGCGCGGCCACCAGTTCGACAAGGTGGAGATGGTGAAGTTCGTGCGCCCGGAAACGTCCGACGACGAGCTGCGCTCGCTCGTCGGCGACGCGGAGGACGTGTGCCGGCGGCTGGGGCTCCAGCACCGCGTGGTCCGCATGTGCACGGGCGACCTCGCGTTCGCGGCGGCGATGAAGTTCGACGTCGAGGTGTGGGCGCCGGGCTGCGGCGAGTGGCTCGAGGTGAGCTCGTGCTCGAACTTCCGCGACTTCCAGGCCCGGCGCGCGAGCATCCGCTACCGGCCCGCGCCGAAGGCGAAACCTGAGCTGGTGCACACGCTCAACGGCTCGGGCCTGGCGCTGCCGCGCATCATGATCGCCGTCGTGGAGACGTATCAGCGCGTGGACGGGAGCGTCGTCGTGCCGGCGGTGCTCCGGCCGTACATGGGCGGCGTCGACGTCATCGCCGCGGGCGATCCCAGGTAGCGCGCGCTAGAAGAGGTTCCGGAACCAGGGGGCGGTGGTGTGGCTCACGTCCTCGGCCTGAAGGAGGTCGTAGACGATGCGATCGCCGACCCGGGCCTCCGGGACGAAGATCCCCTTCACCTTCACCCAGTCGTCGACCTGGACGTCGACCGGCGCGGGCGCGCGGACGAGCACGCGATGCTCGTGCGCGTCGGCGAGCTCCATCAAGACTTCGCCCTGGAGCTGCTGCATGCGCGAGATGCGACCCTTCAGGGTGACCGTCTCCTGGTAGTACTTCGTGGGCTTCTCGTTCAGGTCGGGAATGCCGGTGCTGCAGCCGGCGAGAGCGATGCCGAATGCGGCGGCGGCCACGAAGCGTGCGCGCTGCATGTGGGGGCCGCGGCTAGCACGCGATCCGGCGAATTGCAAAATCGCGCGATCACGGAATAGATTGACCCCGCTCCGAACCGCCCGTAGCCTCGCCGAACCAACCCAAGGGGGATCCATGCGATTCATCGTCGCCGCCATCATCGCCGTCGCGCTCGCGGGTGTGTCCCGCGCCGACGACGTCGTCGCCACCGTCGGGGGCACGCAGATCACGCGCAGCACGCTCGACAAGACGGTCAAGGCGAAGCTCATCGAGATCGACAACGAGCGCTACGAGGCCCTGAAGGAAGGGCTCGACGAGCTGATCGCGCAGGAGTTGTTCACGCAGGAGGCGAAGGCGAAGGGCACCACGCCCGACGCGCTCCTGAAGGCCGAGGTCGACGCCAAGGTCGGCGAGCCGAGCGACGCGGAGATCCAGCAGGTGTACGACGCCAACAAGGCGCAGCTCGGCGGGCAGACGCTCGAGCAGGTGAAGCCGCGCATCGTCGAGTTCCTGAAGGGCCAGAAGGCGGAGGCGCGCAAGCAGCAGTACGTGAACGAGCTGAAGGCGAAGTACAAGACCACGGTCGCGCTGCGCGCGCCGGTGGTCGAGGTGGCGACGGCCGGGCGCCCCGAGAAGGGCCCGAAGGACGCGCCGATCACGATGATCGTGTTCTCCGACTACGAGTGCCCGTTCTGCCGGCGCGCGGAGGAGACGGTCGAGCAGGTGCTGAAGGCGTACGACGGCAAGATCCGCTACGTGTTCCGCGACTACCCGCTGCCGTTCCACAAGAGCGCGCGGCCGGCGGCGATCGCGGCGGCGTGCGCGAACGAGCAGGGGAAGTACTGGGACATGAACAACAAGCTGTTCAAGATCCAGCTCTCCCCGGACACCATCAAGCAGGCCGCCAAGGACAGCGGCCTCGACATGACGAAGTTCGACGCGTGCGTTGCGAAGAACGACCAGAAGGCGATCGAGCAGGACATCGCCGACGGCGGCACGGTCGGCGTGAACGGCACGCCCGCGTTCTTCATCAACGGGCGCATGATCTCCGGCGCGCAGCCGATCGAAGCCTTCAAGGACATCATCGACGACGAGCTCTCACACGGCGGCGGCAAGTCCTGACGCCCGCCGCGTTCGGGCATCGGGAGGGGTGGCCGAGCCCGGTTTAAGGCAGCGGTCTTGAAAACCGCCAGGGCCGCAAGGCCCTCGGGAGTTCGAATCTCCCCCCCTCCGCTTGTAGGATCAGTGCCTTAGCGCGGCGTGAGAAAAGGTCACGGCAAAGGTCACGGGTTTTGTGCTGCAACGGCACCGTCCGGGACCGGTTTTGCCGTGACGTGCTCGAGCCACCGACCCATGTCGTCGGAGAGCCGCTTCCCATAGTGCTGCTCGATCATCTCGACCGAAGTACCGCAGTAGGTCGCTACCAGCTGGCGGGTCGCGTAGAACTTCCTGGGGCGCAGGTCGGTCGCGCGAAACATCCTGCTGCAGGTGATGGACCACGCGACGCTCACCGATGCGCAGGGCCGCAAGGCCGACTTCCGCCACGTGATCCTCATCATGACGACCAACGCCGGCGCGCAGGAGATGGCCGCCGCCGCGATCGGATTCGGCAACGTGTCGAACGCCGAGAAGGGTCAGAAGGTGATCGAGCGGCTGTTCAGCCCCGAATTCCGCAACCGTCTCGAAGCGGTGGTTCTCTCCGCGGCTCTCGGGGCGGAGGCGGTCGAGCGCGTGGTCGACAAGTTCATGACGGACCTCGAGGGTCAGCTCGCCCAGCGACGCGTGCAGACCGAGCTGACGCCGGCGGCGCGCCGGTGGCTCGCCGAGCGGGGCTACGATGCGACCTTCGGGGCTCGGCCAATGGCGCGGCTCATCCAGGACAAGGTGAAGCGCGTACTGGCGGACGAGATGCTCTTCGGCAAGCTCAAGGATGGCGGCAAGGTCGAAATCGACGTCGCGGCCGACGAGCTCACGTTCGTCTACTCGCCCCTGCCACCGAGCAAGCTCCGATCGGCCAAGTCGGTCTCCGAGCCCGCGGACTGAGCGTGCGCGACGACAACAATTGGTACGGGGTCGGCGGCGGTGCCGTCCGGCCGAGCACACCGCGGTTCGACCGGATCCTGCCGCAGCTCTACGTCGGCGAGTATCCGAACGTCGTCGACGTCCCGTGGCTGCGCGACGCGCACGGTATCACCGCCGTCGTGAACCTCCAGGACGACGCCGACCTCGCCTCCAAGCGCCTGCGGCTCGCCGACCTGCGCGCAGCGTACGCCGCGACGGGCATCGCCTTCGACCACCTGCCCGTCCCCGACGGCGACGCCGAGTTCCTGGCAGACCGGCTGTCCACCATCGTCGGGCACGTGCACTGTCACGTCGAGGCGGGCGCGGTCGTGTATCTGCACTGCAACGGTGGCCTCAATCGCGCGCCGACGGCGGCGATCGCCTACGTGCACGTCCACCACGACCTGCCGCTGGCAGCGGCCAACGAGTTCGTGAA
>DATJZY010000156.1 GCA_035577985.1 Candidatus Eisenbacteria bacterium | reverse complement strand
ATGTTCGGGGGCAACTCCAACTGGCGCGGACCGATCTGGTTCCCGGTCAATGCGCTCCTCCTCCGGGCGCTCCTGTCGTTCTACGGCTACTACGGGGATGCCTTCCGCATCGAGTGCCCGACCGGCTCCGGCCACCTGATGAACCTCTTCGACGTCGCCAAAGAGATCACGAACCGGCTCCAGCGCATCTTCCTCTGTGACGAGCGGGGCCGTCGCCCGGTGTTCGGCGGCGTCGAGAGGTTCCATTCCGACCCGCACTGGCGCGATCATGTGCCGTTCTACGAGTACTTCCACGGCGACAACGGCGCGGGCGTCGGCGCCGGTCACCAGACCGGCTGGACGGCGCTCGTGGCGCCCCTGATGCAACTCTTCGGGCGTGTGGACGCGAGGACGTTCCTCGAGGGAGGAAGGACCACGGTGTTCCGGCGCCCGGCCGTCGCGGAACCTCGCAGCGAGTCAGGGAGCCGCGCTGTAGAGCGACAGGATAACTGACCCCCTCGCGACACTAATTCTGACCCCCCTCCCTCCTCCAACGACGGAGGCGGAGATGGGCAGAGAAGTCCTGGCTGTGGCACCCCCGAGCGCGGAGGTGCCGATGGTCGAGGCGGAGGCGGTCCGGGAGATGCGCGAGCTCGCGGGGCGAGGCTGGGGAGCCAAGCGCATCGCCCGCGAGCTGGGGCTGGCGCGCAACACGGTGCGGCGGTACCTGCGCGGCGGGCCGGGCGCCGAGGTCCAGGAGCGACCGGCGGCGCGCCGCCTCGACGAGATGGCGCGGGCCGAGGCGGTGGCGCTGTTCGACGGTGCCGCCGAGGGCAACGCAGTGGTCGTCGCGGATCTGCTGGCGGCGCGAGGCGTCGACGCGAGTGTCCGGACCGTGCAGCGCGCGGTGGCGGAGCGGCGACGCGAGCAGCGCGCTGCGGATCTCGCGACGGTGCGGTTCGAGACCGCGCCGGGCCGGCAGATGCAAATCGACTTCGGCGAGCGGAAGGTCTGGATCGCCGGCGAGCGGGTCACGGTGCACTTCCTCGCCGCGGTCCTGAGCTACTCGCGTCGCGGGTTCGTGAAGGCGTTCCTCCACGAGCGCCAGGGCGAGTGGCTCGATGGCATCGCGTCGGCGTTCCGGCACTTCGGGGGCGTGCCCGCCGAGGTCCTCGGCGACAACACGCGCTGCCTCGTCGCTGCTCGCAACCGCGAGGCGCAGACGGTGACGTTCCACCCGGCGTACCTCGCCTTCTGCCGCGACTGGGACGTGCAGCCGCGCGCGTGCCAGCCGTACCGGGCGCGCACCAAGGGCAAGACCGAGTCCGGCGTGAAGTACGTAAAGCGCAACGCCATCGCCGGCCGGCAGTTCGAGTCGTTCGCGCACCTCGAGGCGCACCTCGCCGAGTGGCAGCTCGCGGCCGACCAGCGCGTCCACGGGACGACGCACGAGCGACCAGCGGAGCGATTCGAGCGCGACGAGCGGCAGGCGCTGCGACCACTCCCGGCGAGGCCGCTGCCGACCCACGGCCGCCGCCTGCAGCGGCGCGTCGCCAACGACGCGCTCATCGACATCGACACGGTTCGCTACAGCGTCCCGCACCGGCTCGTCCGAGACCACGTCGAGGCGCTCGTCACCGCGACCGAGATCCGCGTCTACCACGGCCAGGAGCTCGTCGCCGTCCACGCGCGCTCGCAGGAGCCGCACGCTCGCGTCGTCGACCCGACGCACTTCGAGGGGCTCTGGCGGCGCACGCCGGTCGAGAACGTCGTGCCGCTCTCGCAGCCGCTCGCGGCGCTGGGCCGTAGCCTTGACGACTACGCGGCCGTGATCGGGGGTGCGGCGTGAGCACGGAGATCGTCCGCGCGCGCGTGCTCGAGCACCTTGGTCGCCTGCGGCTCGGCCGCATCGCCGAGCAGCTCGACGCGCTCCTCTCCAGCGCCGCTCGCGGCGAGCCGACGTACCTCGACTTCCTCGACACGATCCTGCGCGAGGAGGTCGGCGCCAAGCAGCGCAAGCGAGTGGCGATGGGCATTCAGATCGCGCACTTCCCGACCGTGAAGACGCTCGACGACTTCGACTTCAAGTTCCAGCCGAGCGTCGACCAGAAGCTCGTCCGCGAGCTCGCCGTCGGCCGCTACGTCGCCCAGGCCGAGAACGTTCTCGTCTTCGGCCCGCCGGGCGTCGGCAAGACTCACCTCGCCATCGCGCTCGGCCGCGC
>DATJZY010000155.1 GCA_035577985.1 Candidatus Eisenbacteria bacterium | reverse complement strand
GCGCCGTCGGCGCCGGCGACGAACACGCTCTCGATCAGCACGCGCATCGCGCGTCCACCCGCGCCGTGGCGCAGCTCGATGCGATCCTGGCCGTGCATCGTCATGCGCTCGCTCCGAGGTCGGGCCGCCCGCCGTACTCGTGCCAGATGCGGCACGTGCCCTCGCTGCTCACCATGCAGGCGCCGACCGGCGCCTGCGGCGTGCAGCGCGTGCCGAAGAGCGGACAGCGGTCGGGCGACGCGATTCCGGCCATGATGTCGCCGCAGATGCACTGTCGCGCCAGCGTGCGCGGCGCGCCGTCGATGGCTCGTTCGACGTCGATGCGGAAGCGACGCCGCGCGTCGCGGTCGGCCCAGTCGTCGCGGAGCCGGAGGTTGCCGTTCGGGACGTGGGCGATGCCCCGCCAGCATCCGCCGACCGGGCGGAAGACCCGCCAGAGACGCTCCTGCGCGACGTGGTTTCCGGCCTCGGTCACGCACCGGGGGTACATGTTGGCGACGCGCGGCGTGCGGTCGCGGATCAGCTCGAGCAGACGCGCGAGCCCCGCGAGGATGTCGAGCGGCTCGAAGCCCGCGACCACGACCGGGACCCCGTGCCGCGCGGCGAACGCCTCGAAGATGGCGGAGCCGGTGATCGTCGCCGCATGCCCGGCGGCGAGGAAGCCCTCGACCCGGGTCGCCGGCATCTCGGCGACGATGTCCATCACCGGCGGAATGAACTTGTGCGCGGACAGCACGCTCAGGTTCGGCGGCGGGTCGTCGAGCAGGGCGGCCGCGGTCGCGACCGCGGTCGTCTCGAAGCCGGTGGCGAAGAACACGACGTCCTCGTCGGTCCCTCGCGCCAGCTCCACGGCCTGCGTGACGCTGTAGACGACGTCGACCCGGGCGCCCTCGGCCTGCGCGTCGCCGAGCGAGCGGGCCGTGCCCGGCACGCGTACGATGTCGCCGTACGTCGCGATGCGCACGCCGTCCAGGGCGAGCGCCACGGCCTCGTCGATCTCGGCCAGGTCCGTGACGCAGACGGGGCAGCCCGGTCCCATGATCACTTCGAGCGCTCGCGGGAACGACGCGCGGAGCCCGAAGCGGGCGATCGCCTGCTCGTGGCTGCCGCAGACGTGCATGACGGAGACCGGGTCGCGCCCGATCTCGCGCGTGAGGCGCGCGAGCGTCGCGACGAGCGCACGCCCCTGCGCCGGATCGCGGAACTCGAGCGCGCGCGCGGGACTACTCACGACGCACCCTTCCCGTGCCGCCGAGCTCGCCGCGCACGTCGGCCGCCATCGGGTCGGCCGCACCCGGGTCGGCGAGGAGCGTCTCGTAGAGCGCCAGCGTCTGGCCGACGTCCTCGGGCGAGATGCGGCGGATCGCGAAGCCGACGTGGTTCAGCACGTAGTCGCCGGGGACCACCGCCTCGTCGACGACGTCCAGACGCACCGCCTTCCGCACGCCCCAGAAGTCGACGACGGCGAGCAGGCCGTCGACCTCGACGACGCGGCCGGGGACGCCGAGGCACATCAGGCGGCCCTCCCCGCCGCGACGGCGGTGCGGGCGACGGCGTCGGCGACGAGCGCCTGGCCGAGCGCGATGCCGCCGTCACCCGGTGGGACGTCGCGGTGCACGTGCACGGCGAGATCCGGCGTGAGCGCGGCCACGACGCCCTCCGTGAGCCGTGCGTTCTGGAAGCAGCCGCCGCTCAGGACGACGGGCAGCCGCCCGAGGCGTCGCGCGGCCGCGCGCACGCACTCCGCCGTCGTGACGACGAGCGTGTTGTGGAACTTCGCCGCGATGTACGTCGCCGGCGTGCCGGCGAGGAGGTCGGCGACGAGCGCGCGCACCAGCGGGCGGAGGTCGATCTCCCAGGGCGTCGCACGATCGTCGATCGCGAAGGGGTAGCGGCCCTGCTCATCCGGGTCGGCGACATGCTCCAGCGCGCTCGCCACCTGCCCCTCGTGACGCGCGTCCCGGCGCCCGAGCACGAGCGCCCCGACCGCGTCGAAGTAGCGCCCGACGCCGCGGGCGCGTGGCACGTTCAGGCCGGTCTCGATCATCCGCCGCACGACGGCCACGGCATCGTGCGGCACCTGCGAGAACAGCGCCAGGCGGTCGAGCGGCGCCGCGTGATCGAAGGCGTCGTCGAGGAGCGCGCATGCGGTACGCCAGACGTCGCGGATCGCGGCGTCGCCACCCGGCAGCGGGAGGGGTCGAAACGTGGCGAGCCGCTCGAAGCCGGCGAAGTCGGCGAGCAGCAGCTCGCCGCCCCACGCCGTGCCGTCGGTCCCCCACCCGGTGCCGTCGTACGCGACGCCGAGCACCGGCCCGTCGAGGCCGTGCTCCGCCATCGCGCTCGCGACGTGGGCGTGGTGGTGCTGCACGCCAACGCGCACGACGTCGGGCCGCGCCAGCGCCCACGCGGTCGAGACGTAGCCGGGATGCAGGTCGTGCGCGACGACCTCCGGACGCACGTCGAGCCAGCGCTCCAGGCGTGCGATCGCCTGCTCGAACGAGGCGAGCGTCGCCGGGTGATCGAGGTCGCCGACGTGCGCGCCGAGATACGCCCGATCGCCGACGGCCAGGCAGAACGCGTTCTTCAGCTGCGCCCCGCAGGCGAGGACCGGGCGCGCCACCGGGCGGACGTGGACGGCACGCGGCACCCAGCCACGCGCACGGCGCAGGACGACGGGGTGCCCGGCGACGACGCGGGCCACCGAGTCGTCGCACGGCGCCTCGATCTCCCGGTCGTGCACCAGGAAGAGCGCCGCGATCGGCGCGAGGCGCGCGACGGCGTCGGCGTCGACGTGCGCGATCGGCTCGCTTTCGGTATTGCCGGAGGTCATCACCAGCGGACGATCGACGTCGGCGAGCAGCAGGTGGTGCAGCGGGGAGTAGGGCAGCATGAGCCCGACGAGCGGGGTGCCCGGGGCGACGCGATCCGAGAGACCGGCATCGGGCCGCCGGCGTGCGAGGACGATCGGCCGCTCGACCGACGTGAGGAGCTGCCGCTCGACGTCGGTCAGCTCCGCGAGCCGCTCGGCGGTGGCCAGGTCGCGGACCATGACGGCGAACGGCTTCTCGTCCCGCCGCTTGAAGGCGCGGAGCTCCACGAGCCCGGGCGAGGACGCATCGCACGCGAGATGGAAACCGCCGATGCCCTTGACGGCGACGACCAGTCCACTCCGGAGTGCGACCGCCGCGGCGCGTAGCGGGTCCTTCGCCGCGAGGTCGGCGCCGTTCGCTGCGAGGAGACGCAGCCGCGGGCCGCACTTCGGACAGGCGTTGGGCTCGGCGTGGAAGCGCCGGTCGGGGGCGGACGCGTACTCGCGCTCGCAGTCGCCGCACATCGGGAACCGCGCCATCGTCGTCACGGCACGGTCGTACGGAACGTCGCGGGCAATCGTGAAGCGCGGGCCGCAGCGCGTGCAGTTGGTGAAGGGATGGCGGTGCCGCCGATCGCGCGGATCGAAGATCTCCGCCAGGCATTCCGCGCACGTGGCGCGATCGGGTGGGATGCTCAGGTGCCGCGCCGGACCGGCCTCGCTGCCGACAATCTCGAACCGATCCGCGGGCTCGGCCGCGATCGCTGTCGACACGAAGTCGCGGATCGCGGCGCCCGGCGGCGGCGACGCGGCGAGACGCTCGACGAACCCGTCGAGCGCCTCGCCCGAGCCGAAGACGTCGATCGCGACACCGCCGGCGTCGTTCCGCACCGTGCCGCTCAGCCCCGCCTCGCGCGCCATGCGGTAGACCCAGGGGCGGAACCCGACGCCCTGGACGATGCCGCTCACCTCGATGTGCCGCCCCTCGGTGCTCACGGTCTCTCCTCGGCGGGCGCGAGCCACCACGCCTCGGGTTCCGTGGGCTCGCGCCGCCGGCGTGCCGGCACGCCGAGCCAGGCGAGCTCGGCGACGACGAGCGCCGCGGCCGCCGGACACGCGGCGCGGACGGGCCCGCTCAACGTCGTCTCCATCGCGAGCGAGGCCGGGACCACGCCGACCACGAGCACGTCGTCCGGCCCTTCGCCGGTGAGGTCGCCGAGCGCGAGCGCCTCGAGGACGGCGGGATCGTGCGGGCTCGTGCGGGAGAGGATGGGCAGCGCCCGTAGATCGTCGCGACGGTAGCAGTGGACCTCGCCCGGGGCCCCCGGGCCCGCGACCGTGTCGACGATCACGAGCGCCTTGCGCCCGTGTACGGCGGCGAGGATGTGCAGCCCGGGCGTGCCGCCGTCGACCAGCTCGACCGCGGCCGGGAATTCCCAGCCGGCGCGCAGGAGCGCGATCACGGTCGGCCCGAAGGCGTCATCGCCCATGAGGACGTTGCCGAGGCCGACGACCGCGACCGGCGTCGTGGGGAGCCGTCTCACAGCACTTTCACCGTCGCGACCGTGCGACCGGTCGTGTCGAGGACGTGACACGCGCACGCCATGCACGGGTCGAACGAGTGCACGGTGCGCAGGACCTCGAGCGGCTTGTCGGTGTCGGCGACGGGATTCCCGAGGAGCGAGGCCTCGTACGGGCCGGCGACGCCGTACGAGTCGCGCGGGCTCGCGTTCCACGTCGTCGGCACGACGGCCTGGTAGTTCCGGAGGATGCCGTTCTCGACCACGACCCAGTGGGAGAGCGTCCCGCGCGGCGCCTCGTGGAAGCCGACGCCCTCGACCGTGCCCTTCGGGAACGTGGGGGGCACGTAGGTCGCCACGTCCCCGTGCCCGATGCCGTTGGCGAGCAGCTCCCAGTGCCTGCTCGCGAGCTCGATGAGCATCGCCGAGCGGATCGCGCGCGCGAGGTAGCGGCCCATCGTCGACTGCAGGTCGTCGACGGTCACGGGCCGGCCGGCCGCGGCGGAGACCCGCGCGAGCGCGAGATCCGTCCACTTCCGTGTGAGCGGGTGCGCCTGCGCGTAGCCGACGAGGACGTTGGCGACCGGCCCGACCTGCATCGGGCGCCCCTGGAAGCGGGGTGCCTTCACCCACGAGTATTTCCCGTCGTCCTGGAACTCGGTGTACGCGGGGATCGTCTCGCCCTTCCAGGGCTGCTGGACGCCACCCTCGTACCAGGCGTGCGTCAGGTCCTCGGTCACGCCGTCGCGCCACCATGCGTCGCGCGGACTGTTGATGGGATGGACGGTGTGCAGGTCGCCGTCGAAGATGGTGCCGCCGGGAAGGTCGTACGTCGTCGACGCGCCGTCGGCCGGGAGATCGGGCACGGCGAGGTAGTTCCGGACGCCGGCGCCGTACCGGAACCAGTCCGGGTAGAGGCCGGCGAGCGCGCATGCGTCGGGCAGGTAGACCTGGTGGATGAAGTCGACGACGGCATCGAAGTGCCCCTTCACCGCCCACAGGCGGTCCATGTTGATCGTCGCGTCGTTGTCGAGGTTGATGGCGTTCATCACGCCGCCGACGGCCAGGTTCTGGATGTGCGGCGTCTTCGCGCCCAGAATCGCCACCACCTTGTTCACCTCGCGCTGGAAGTCGAGCGCCTGGAGGTAGTGGGCGAGGAGCAGCAGGTTCGCTTCGGGCTCGAGGTGCATCGCAGGGTGGCCCCAGTAGCCGTTCTGGAAGATGCCGAGCTGCCCGCTCGTGAGCAGCGCCTTCACCTTGTCCTGGACCTTCCGCATCTCGGGCCGCGAGTTGCCGCGCCATTCGGAGAGGCTCTCGCCGAGCGCCGTCGCCTTTGCCGGGTCCGCCTTCGGAATCGTCGTGACGTCGATCCAGTCCAGCGCCGACAGCTGGTAGAAGTGCACGATGTGATCGTGGAGCGCGTGCGCGATCAGGATCAGGTTGCGGATGTACTGCGCGTTCGGCGGGATCGGCATCTCGAGCGCATCCTCGACGGCCCGCACGGACGCCATCGCGTGCACCGTCGTGCACACGCCGCAGAAGCGCTGCGCGAACACCCACGCCTCCCGCGGATCGCGGCCGCGGAGGATGGTCTCGATGCCGCGCCACATCGTGCACGAGACGCGGGAGTCCGTGACCTGCCCGCCGTCGACCACGACGTCGACGCGGAGGTGGCCCTCGATGCGCGTGACCGGATCAATCGTCAGTCGGGTTGCCATGCACGTCGAGTCTCCATTCGGGGTGGTCGGCACGCGCGACCGCGATCAGGCGGTCCCACGCCTCGATGGGTGCCGGAAGGATCGCAAACGTCTTCACGGCCAGGCTGAAGCCGACGATCGCGAGCGCGATCCACCCGCACATGATCAGCAGCTCCGGCACCGACGGGAAGTAGACGTCGTGCGGGCCGCCGGGGCGGAATGCGAGCGTGGTCGGGGCGAAGCGGTAGAGCAGCGAGGCGAGTCCCGCGAGCGTCGTCATGTTGTAGAGGACGCGCGGCGTCTCGCGCAGCCGCCGCGAGCGGAAGACCAGCGCGGGCACGAGCAGCCCCACGTTCTCGGCGAGGAAGATGACGCTGTAGCTGTCGAGCGCGACCGCCGCGCCCAGCTCGTGCCGCCACGCGACGTCCGCGAGGCGGAGCCCGAGCCACAGGAAGATCGTCTTCGAGAGGAGATCGGCCAGCTCGGACAGGATCGAGACGTCGATCGGCCGCTTCCAGTACAGGCACGCCGTCATGAGCGCGAAGATCGTCGCCGCGAAGCCGCACACGACCGCCTGAATCAGATAGAGGACCGGGAGCCAGGGTGTCTGCCAGAGCGGGTGCACCTTGGCGCCGGCGAGCGACAGCAGCGCGCCGAGCGACGACTGGTGCATCGCCGGCAGCACGTAGGCGCCGGCGATCATGAACGGATAGATGCGGCGCAGGAACGGCTCGACGGCGCGGATCCTGCGTCGCGCGACCGGTCCGCCCGTCGCCCAGATGCGCTCGAGTACGTAGGGGACGTTCTCGAACGCCAGGAACAGGAACGCATAGAGCGGCATGCAGAGCGCGACCTCGAACATCGCGGATTCGGTGTTCCAGCGCCACGGGAAGAGGATGTTGTAGAAGTTCCACACCCGCCCGACGTCGACGCCGAG
>DATJZY010000154.1 GCA_035577985.1 Candidatus Eisenbacteria bacterium | reverse complement strand
CGGAACGCGAACCGCCCGGACGAAGTCGCCGAACTCCTTCGCGTCGCTGTCGACGTTGCCGTTGGAGAAGTTGACGTTCCAGGCGTGCGCCAGGTTCGCGACGTCGGTGCTCGCCGACCAGTAGTCGAGGGGCCGCGTCGGGCCGAAGATCGGATCGATCCGGGGCACGAGGACCGGCACGATGATCGACTCCAGCTCCGGCGCGTCCGGCGTGCTGCCGGGCGGGTTGCCGCTCATGGTCGGGAGCCGCCAGTCGTTGTGCCCGGCGAAGCCGGCATCGTTGAGTCTGTCGAGCCATTCCCAGACGGTCGAGAGCGAGCCCAGCCCCTGGGGGTCGACGTTGCACGTTCCGTCCGCCGGCGCGCACGGCTCGCAGCCACCGTCCTGCCAGTTGGCGGGATCGGTCTGCACCTTGCAGGCCACCTCGGCGCCCACCGTCGGCTGGCACAGCTTGGTCGTGTCGAGCGTGCACACGCCGGCCCACACGTAGCGGTTGTCCACGTCGTGCAGGTCGTTCGGGTTGGGGCCGCCGCCGCCGTCGTCCTTCTTCTCCCACTGCAGGCCCGTCGCCGTGTCGAAGATGGTTCCGTTCCCGAGGTCGCAGAGCGTCCCGGACGTGGCCACGCAGGCGAGCGTCGTCGTGGTGGTCGACGTGCTCGTCGTGGTGCTGGTGGTGGACCACGTGCTCGACGTCGTCGAGCTGCTGGTCGAGGTCGTCGAGGTGGTCGGCTCCTCGGTGGTGGTGGTCGTGCTGCTGCTGGTCGAGGAGCTGCTCGACGTCGAGGTGCTGCTGGTCGTCGACGAGCTCGTCGACGTGGACGACGTGGTCGGCTCCTCGGTCGTGGTCGTCGTGCTGCTCGAGGTGGAGCTGGATGTCGACGTGCTCGACGTCGTCGAGCTGGACGTCGAGGTGCTGGTCGAGGTCGACGAGGTGGTCGGCGCTTCGGTGGTGGTCGAGGTCGACGTGGAGGACGACGTCGACGAGGACGTGCTGCTGGTCGTGGAGCTGCTGGTCGAGCTGGTGGAGGTCGAGGTCGACGTGGAGGACGTCGTGGGCGCTTCCGTGCTCGTGGTGCTGCTGGACGAGGTGCTGCTCGACGTCGAGGAGCTCGTGCTGCTCGACGAGGACGAGCTGCTCGTCGAGGACGACGTGCTGGTCGTGGAGGAGCTGCTGGTGGTCGAGCTGGTCGAGGTCGACGACGAAGTGGACGTCGAGCTCGACGTCGAGGACGTCGTCGGAGCCGCGCTCGTGGACGTCGTGCTGGTCGACGGGGTCGTCGAGGTGCTCGACGTCGAGGACGAGGACGTGGTGGTCGTGGGTGCCGCGGTGGTGCTGGTGCTGCTGGTCGAGGGCGCGGTCGAGGTGGAGGTGCTCGAGGTCGACGTCGTGGGCGCGGCGCTCGTGGAGGTCGTGCTGGTCGACGGCGTGGTCGAGGTGCTCGACGTCGAGGACGAGGACGTGGTGGTCGTGGGCGCCGCGGTGGTGCTGGTGCTGCTGGTCGTCGGGGCGCTCGACGTGGACGTCGACGAAGAGGTCGTGGTCGATGACGTCGTGGGCGCCGCGGAGGTCGACGTGGTGCTGGTCGAGGGCGCGCTCGACGTGGAGGAGCTGCTGGTCGTCGAGGAGCTCGTGGTCGTGGAGGACGTGGTCGAGGAGCTCGTGGTCGTCGACGTCGTGGACGAGCTCGAGGTCGAGGTGCTGGACGACGAGGTCGTGCTGGTCGAGGACGAGGTCGTCGTGGTGGTCGTCGCCGGCGTGAGCGCCCGGCACATCGCGTCGGCCGTGCCGCGCTTGCAGACGAGCGAGGCGCCCGTGTCGTGCGCGATCAGCTTGTAGGAGCACGTGGTGAACTGGGAGCAGAGGCACGTCTGGACGCCGCCGTTCGTGATGCAGTAGGCCGTGTAGACGCCGCCGGCGGGGGCGCCGGCGGCGAGAACGTCGAACGGAAGATCGCCGAGTCCCTTGCCGACGAGCTTCGCGAGCTTGCCGGGCTTGATCAGCGCGAGCTTCGCCTGCGTCGGTCCGCCCGGCGCCGACTTGTTGACGAAGCGCGCCACCTTGGGACTGTTCGCGACCCAAGCGGCGCCCTCGGGCAGCACGAAGCCGCCCTCGGCGAGACCGTTCGCGTACTTCGCGGTGAAGTCGACGGTGATGCTCGATGGATCGGTGCCGGGACCCTTGGTGACGGCGCGATCCTTCGACTCGAAGAGGAACTTCGCTTTGCCGGCGGCGGCGAGCTTGTCCGTCACCGTCAGCTGGGTCGCGGTGACGCCGACGTCGGCCGCGCGCGCGACGGAGGTCAGAAGCAGCAGAGAAACGATCCCGGCGTAGATCGACGCTCGGGAATCACGAACACGCATTCGGTTGGCTCCTCGCCAGATCAGGCCCTTGGACACACGGATGGCGCGGGGAAGGTACCTTTCTCGGTGTTCGCGGCGCAAGCCATTCGGCCCATGCAAGTGCACTGGCCAGCGCCCTGCGCTGTGGGTTCGGCGATGACGTGCAGCGTTCTGCGAAGCCGGCGCGACGCCTTCGGAGCGGCAGTTTGACGCTGCCCGACCCGCGACGTAGCGAGGCGGCAGCATGTCGACGGTGCTTGGAAGCTGTCTCTGTGGTGACGTCGCCTGGAAAGTCGAAGAGCCGCTCGACTTGATGTCGCACTGCCATTGCTCGCGCTGCCGGAAGGCGCACGGCACGGCGTTCGCCACCTACGTCATGGGCCGGGCCGGCGGGTTCGCGTTCCTGCGCGGGCGCGAGGGCGTCCAGCGCTACGAGTCGTCGCCGGGGTTCTTCCGGCCGTTCTGCGGGCGGTGCGGCTCGGTCGTCCCGGACGGCGAGCTGGCGTGGGAGGACCGGGTTGCGATGCCCGCGGGTCCCCTGGAGGGCGACCCGGGCGTCCGCCCCCTCGCGCACATCTTCGTCGGCTCCAAGGCGTCGTGGTTCGAGATCCGCGGCGACATCCCGCGATTCGACGCCGAGCCACCCGGCTTCGGGATGACCCCGCTCGCCGAGCTGCCGCCGCGCAGCGCCGCTTCCGGGCCGCCCCGCGGGAGCTGCCTGTGTGGCGGCGTCGAGTACGTCGTCGAGGGTGCGCCCCTGCGCTCGCAGCACTGTCACTGCTCGCGCTGCCGCAAGGCGCGCGCCGCGGCGCACGCGTCGAACCTCTTCACCGTGGCCGACGGCGTGCGCTTCGTGCGTGGCGAGGACCTGCTCGTCTCCTACAAGGTCCCGGAGGCGCGGTTCTTCACCCAGGTCTTCTGCCGCGTCTGCGGCTCACCCATGCCGCGCATCGATCGCGAGCGCGGCCTCGCGGTCGTGCCGCTCGGCACGCTCGATGGGGACGCGCCCATGCGCCCCCAGCGCCACATCTTCGTGGGATCGATGGCGCCGTGGTACACGATCGCCGACGATCTGCCCCAGCACGCCGAGCTGCCGCCGGTCGCCTGAGGCGCGACGACGGCGGCCGCGCCGCGCGCTTTGAACCGCGGGAGGGGTCTAGTAGTGAACCTGCGTGGCAGGCGTGCGCGAGCTCCGTGTCCGGACCGTGGCCATCTGGATGGTGCTGTCGCTCGCCGCGTGCTCGTCGCCTCCCCGCGACCCGCGGAAGTTCAACGTGCTCATGATCGCGCTCGACGCCTGCCGCGCCGACGCGATCCACGCCTACGGCTTCGAGCGGGAAACGACCCCGGAGCTCGACGCGCTCGCTCGGCATCCGGACACGACGGTCTTCCGCCGCCACTACGTCCAGGCGTCGTGGACGAAGCCGTCGACGGCTTCGCTCTTCACGGGCCGATACGTGTCGAGCCACGGGGTCTACCTGGGGGTTTCGCTCCAGACCTACCGGAACGCGGAGGGGGCCGAGATGACGGTGGCGAATCACGCCTTGTCCGACGACGCGGAGACGCTCGCCGAACGGCTCGCCGCGCACGGCTTCGAGACCTTCGCGATCATGATGAACCACCACCTGGCGCCGGTCTTCGGCCTCGCCCAGGGATTCGGGACGGTGGTACCGTTCCAGGTGAAGAGCGGGGGCGACAGCGTCCGTGCCGTGCGCGCCCTCGACTTCGTACGCGCGCAGCGCGGACGGTTCTTCGGGTACGTCCATCTGCACGGTTGTCACTTCCCGTTCCCGTACTGGCGTCGCGATGGCGAGTACATGACTCGCTACGCCTTTCCGTACGACGAAGCCGCGCGACGACAGAGCGGGGTGGACTTCATCCGTCCCAAGGTGCGCCAGGACATCGCCGACGGCACGCTCCATCTCACGCCGGAGGACGTGCGGTTCCTGCACCTCGTGTACGAGGCGCAACTTCGCCGCGCCGACGACGTCGCCATCGGGCCGCTGTTGCGCGGACTGCGCGACCTCGGCGTCTTCGACGACACCCTCATCGTGGTGACCGCCGACCACGGCGAGGAGCTGTACGACCACGCGGGTTACGGCCATGGACACGCGCTCTGGGAGGAGCTGCTTCATGTCCCCTTCATCGTGAAGTTCCCGCACGGGCGCCGGCCCGCCCAGCTCGGCCCCGAGGTGACGCACCTCTCGCGCGCGATCGACGTGCTGCCGTCGCTTCTCTCCCTCGTGGAGCTGCCGGTCGACGCGGGCCTCCAGGGCGCCGACATCTTCGGCGGAGTGTTCCCGCGCCTGGTGATCGCGGAGATGGCGCCCGTACGCGAGGTGGAGGGCTGGGCAGGTCACCGGCGCGCGTTCCTCGACGAGCGCTACAAGGTGATCGAGACGGACGGCGGTCCGCTGCTCTTCGACCTCGCGCTGGATCCAGGCGAGCGCACGAACGTGGCGAGCGACCATCCGGAGATCGTCGCGCGGCTCGTCACGAGCGGGAGGGCCGAGATCGATCGCGCGGCGGGCGGGCCGCCCATGGCTCGCGAGGTCAAGGAAGCACTGTCTCCGGATGCCGCCGCCAACCTGCGCGAGCTCGGGTACCTCGAGGGCCAATGATCGGCGCCGCCGCCGCCGGCTACTTGAACGGCCGCGGCGGCCACCACGGATAGAACGGCGGCAGGTCGGTCGACGGCTTCATCGGGAACGCCGGCGGACGCTTCTGCAGGAATGAAGTCACGCCCTCGATCGCGTCGGCGGAGCGGCCCATCTCGTAGATGGCCTTCGAGTCGACCTTGTGCGCCTCCATCGGGTGGTCGGCGCCGAGCATGCGCCAGAGCATCGCGCGCGTGAGCGTGACGGAGATCGCCGACGTGTTCTCGACGATCTCGCGCGCGATGCCCCGCGCGGTGTCCATGAGCGCCTCCGGTGCGACCACGCGCGACACGAGGCGGCCGGCGAGCGCCTCCTCGGCCGGGAAGATGCGGCCGGTGTAGCACCACTCCGCCGCCTGGCTGATGCCGACGATGCGCGGCAGGAACCAGCTCGACGCCGCCTCGGGGACGATGCCGCGGCGGGCGAACACGAAGCCGAAGCGTGCGCTCGTCGAGGCGATGCGGACGTCCATCGGCAGCGTCATGGTGCAGCCGACGCCGACCGCCGGGCCGTTGAAGGCCGCGATGACGGGCTTCTTCGACTCGAAGATGCGCAGCGAGACGAGCCCGCCGCCGTCGCGGAACTCCTTGATCTCCGAGGCGCCCTGGCTCTCGTAGTCGAAGGTCTGGCTTCCGCCCGACACGTCGGCGCCGGCGCAGAAGGCGCGGCCGGCGCCGGTCACGATGACGGCGCGCACGGCGTCATCGGCGTCGGTGCGATCGAACGCCTCGATCAGCTCGTACATCATCGTGACCGTGAAGGCGTTCAGCTTCTCCGGCCGGTTGAGCGTGATCGTGCAGACGCCGTCCGCCACGTCGTAGAGGATCTGCGTGAACGACATGCCGGCGGCCTTCAGGCGGCGCTCTTCTTCAGCTCGTAGTCGAGCACCTCGACCGTACCGCCGCCGTCGAGCTCGACGGTGCAGAACCACGATCCGTTCGACACCAAGAGCCGCTCCTTCGTCACGCGTCCCGTGCGGCCGCCGGGCACCGTCACGCGATCGCCGACCTGGATGCGTCCCGCGGGCGGATTCATCGCTCAGGTGATGGTGGCAGCCGCGCTCGAGAGCGACTCGCCGCGCTCGGTCCTGGCCGTGAAGACGATCTTCCCCTTCTCGACCTCCCACATGTCGGTGGTGATCGTCTCGCCGGGGAAGACGACGCCCGAGAAGCGCACCTCGAAGGTCTTCATGCGCGCCGGATCGTTGTCGCAGTAGGCGGCCAGTACCGCGCGGCCCGCGTGGCCGAACGTGCAGAGACCATGCAGGATCGGCGTGTCGAACCCGCCCATCTTCGCGAAGTCGGGATCGGCGTGGAGGGGGTTCATGTCGCCCGACAGGCGGTAGATGAGGGCCTGCTGCGGCAGCGTCTTGTAGGAGATCGACTTGTCGGGCTTGCGGTCGGGCGGCACGTTGCGCGCGCCCGACGGCCCGCGGTCGCCGCCGAAGCCGCCCTCACCGCGCACGAAGATGGAGGACTGCCCGCGGAAGAGCACCTTGCCCTTCTCGTCGACGGATTCCGTCGCGACGACCACGACCGCGCCCTTCACCTTGTCGTAGACGGCCTTGATGGTCGGCGTCGTCGTGACGGTGGCCTCGGTCGGGATGGGCCCGGTGAGCTCGATCGACTGCTCGCCGTGCAGCACCATCGCCGGGTTCACCTGCATGGCGCCGCCGAGGTTCAGCATGGCGGGGAACGCGGGAACGACGGCGAAGGTGGGGAGCACCTTCAGCTCGCGCTCGTAGACGAACTGGAGCTCTTCGCGCCCGCAGCCGACGCCGAGCCCGTAGAGCATGACGTCCTTCTGGTCCCAGCTCTGCGTCACGCCGCCGAGCTTCTTGCCGATGTACGACAGATCGATGGGCATCCGCGAAAGTCACCGCATTTGACCGCCAACGTCAAGGGGACGTAACCGGAGCGGATGGCAGGTGCACTCGACGGCAGGAGCGTGGTCGTGACCGGGGCCTCGAGCGGCATCGGCGCCGCCGTGGTCCGGGCGCTGGCGGCGGCCGGCGCGCGCGTGACGATGGGCGCGCGGCGGCTCGATCGGCTCGAATCGCTCGCGCGCGAGATCGGGCCGCAGGTCGCCGTCGCCCGCACGGACATGCGCGTCGAGGCGGACGTCGTGCGCCTGGTCGCGACGGCGCGCGAGCGTTTCGGCGGCGTCGACGCGCTCGTGAACAACGCCGGCCTCGGTCGCAGGGCGCCGATCGCCGCCGCGACCCCGAGCGAGCCATGGCGCGAGATGCTCGAGACGAACGTGCTGGGTCTCCTCATCGCGACCCGCGAGGCGATCCAGGACATGGAGCGCCGCGGCGTCGCCGGGCACGTCGTCCACGTGTCGTCGATGGCGGGTCACCGCGTTCCCGGTCCCGACTCGGCCGTGTACGCGGCGACGAAGTTCGCCGTGCGCGCGATCACCGAGGGTCTGCGACAGGAGCTGCGCGCCAAGAAGAGCCCGATCCGCGTCTCGTGCGTCTCGCCCGGCTACGTCGACACCGAGTTCACGGGCGTCTTCGTCGGCCCCGGCGCGACGCCGCAGCCGCGCGACACGAAGCAGCTCGAGGCGGGCGACGTCGCGCGGGCGATCGTGTGGATCCTCTCGCAGCCGGCGCACGTCGAGGTCCATGACGTGCTGGTGCGTCCGACCGGGCAGCGGAACTGAGGCGGCGTGGTCGGTCCGCGAGGTCGGGGACGAGGCTTCGGCTTCGGCTCCGCCGCGCGACAGAACACTCGGCTGGGTAACGGCTGACATTTCGTCGCGCCGCTCCGCAGGCGCCTCCGCCTCGTCCCCGACCTCGCGGACCGACGTCGGCGCGCAGCTAGTGCCCGGTCGGCGCAGCGTGCAGCGTTTGTTGGGCGTGAGTGACTACGAGGCCCAGGGCATCGCCGCACTGATCGGACTTCGCGAGCTTGCGGGCGATCGACTTCATGTGCCGGAGGGCTCGGGCTGCGCCCTTCGCGTGGGACTTTGCGTGGGTTGGATCGGCGGTGGTGCGGGCGACCTCGTCGCGAGCTTTTTCGAGCAGCTTGTCGAATTTTGGTGGCACGGTCCTCGGGCAGCCGGCGATCTCGGGGGAGATGGCTAGCGCGCAGCGGGCGGCGTCGTAGGGGGCGGGCGAGGTGCGGCAGCAGAGGTTGAGGTAGTCGACGTCCTTCAGATCGGAGCTCTCGCGCGCCAGCATCGTCGCCCCGGCGGCGGTACCGGCGTCGACGAGGATCGAATCGGTGGCCGCACAGCGCGGCCCGCCTCCGGCGCGCGGCGCATCGAGCGCGAGCCCCGAGATGGCGATCGACGAGATCGGACGCGGGTCGCAGTCGGACGAGGCGAGGCGCGTGCACACGCGCAGGTCGAAGCGGCAAGTGCCGTCGACGACGCCGTCGGCGTCGCACGACGGATCGCCGTCGGTGCAGACGACGCCGCTCGCGCCGTCGGTCGGCGAGAGCCCTTCGAATCCGACCGTGCAATCCGTGTCGACGAGGCCGCCGCCCAGTACGGCGGCGCAGAGCGGGCGAGCTACGACGAGGACGAGGAAGACGACCACGAGGTGCCGCATTGCCGCCCTTCAAGCGCTACGCGCCGCCGACGCGACGGTCAACCGTGGCTAGGAGACCGACCCAAGACGGAGTCTTGGGTCGGCTTCCTAGATGCCGCGTTCGCGCAGGAATTCGAGCGACTCACTCCATAGAGCATCCAGCACGTCGGTGAGCTCGTGCCCCGACTCGTACACGACGAGACGGCGTAGCGCCCCGCGGCGCGCGACGAAGCGCTCGGCGGCCTCGAGCGGCACGGCGTCGTCCCGCCGGCCGTGCAGGACGAGGGCCGGGCAGGTCGGATCGGGCTCCTCGGGGTAGCGCCGGGCGTCGTCGAGGAGCGCGATCGAGAGCGGCTCCTCGCGATCGCGCCCGTAGTGGAACACGGGCGCCGTACCGCGCGCGCGCCACTTCGCCATCGCGGCCTCGCCGACGCTGTGCTCCCATCGCGCGGCGAAGCCGAAGGCGGGCGCCATGAGGACGAGGGCCGGAACCCGATCCGGACGGCGCGCCGCCGCGAGCGCGGCGAGATAGCCGCCGAGGCTCGAGCCGAAGAGGATGGTGGGTCCGGCGTCGAGCAGCGCGTCGGCGATCGCGAGCTGTGAGGTGATCGTCATGTTCGTGAAGTCCGGCGCGAGATCCGGCACCGCGAGCGTATGGCCGCGCTCGGCCAGCCGGGCGCGGAAGACCCGCGCCTTCGTGCTGCCCGGACCCGAGGCGAAGCCGTGCAGATAGGCGAGGCGGGTCACGAGCGCGGCACGAAGTAGTGGAGCCCGATCGCGTCCGAGGCGCGGACGATCCGGAGCTCGACCGGGAGACCCAGCCGGAGCGCCGGCGGCTCGACGCCGCGCACCGCCGTCACCATGCGCGGTCCCTCCTCGAGCTCGACCACGACGACGGCGTACGGCACGTCCTCCATGAAGGGTGGGACGAGCCCCTGGTGCGTCACGGTCCAGCTGAAGACCACGCCACGACCCGACGTCCGCACCCACTGCCAGCGATCGGAGCCGCAGCGGCCGCACATGATGCGCGGCGGGTGGCGCCACACGCCACAGCCGTCGCAGCGCTGCAGGCGGAGCTCGCCCGCGGCGAGGTGCGCGTAGAACTCGGCGTTGAGGCCGTCGGGATTCGGCGTGAAGCGCGGCGTGAACGTCATCGATCGCTCCGCAGGATCGCGAGGCTGCCGTCGCCGAAGTCGCCCCAGCCGGTGACGAGGCCGAGCGTCGCGTCCGGCACCTGCGCCGGGCCGGCCTCGTGGCGCAGCTGCCGCACGGCCTCGATCACGTGGTTCATCCCCCACATGTGCCCCTGCGAGAGGAGCCCGCCGTGCGTATTCAAAGGATAGCGGCCGCCGAGCTCGATCCGGCCGTCGCGCACGAAGTCGGCCGATTCGCCCCGGGCGCAGAGGCCGAGCGCCTCGATCTGCAGGAGCGCCACGTACGTGAAGCAGTCGTAGATCTGCAGGAAGTGGACGTCGTGCGGGCGGATGCCCGCCATCGCGAACGCCTTCGGCGCCGCGAACGAGAGGCCGATCTGGTACGGGTCGGGCCGGTTCGGGATGTCGTCGGCAGGCATGGGATGCCCTTCGGCGGCGCCCATCAGCACGACCGGCGGACGGCGGAGATCGCGCGCGCGCTCGCGGCTCGTCACCACGATCGCGTTCGCGCAGTCGGTCTCGAGCGAGCAGTCGTAGAGCCGGAACGGCTCCGACACCCAGCGCGCGGCGAGGTACTGCTCCATCGTGAGCGGCTTGCCGTGCATGAGCGCGCGCGCGTTGCGCTGCGCGTGGGCGCGGCACGCGACCGCGATCGCACCCGTCGCCTCGTCGGGGATGCCGTACTCCAGCTTGTGGCGCGTCGCGATCCACGCGTACATCTGCACCGGCAGCATCGCGCCGTACGGCATGTAGAAGTCCATGACGACGTCGGCGAGCGTCGTCGCGGTGAGGCCGTGCTTGGGGGTGCGCGCGCCGGGCTTCGGACGGAACGCCGAGTAGCCGTTCCAGCCGACGACGACGAGCACCGCCGTCGCGAGCCCCGCGTCGACGGCCATCGCGGCGCTCTGGAGCGCCGCGACCGGGCTCGCGCCGCCCATGTGCACGGTGACGGAGTAGCGCAGGTCCCGGATCCCGAGGTTCGCGGCGAGCTCCTCGGCGGTCGTGTAGCCCGACGGTGGGATGATGCCGTCGATGTCGGCGAGCCGGAGCCCCGCGTCGGCCGTCGCCTCGCGCGCGACCCGCAGCATCATCTCGACCGGCAGCTCGTCGGCGCCGCGGACGTACTCGGTCTCGGCGACGCCGACGATGGCGGTGCGATCCGCGAAGCCGGGCATCGGGTGCATATGCCGGATCGGAGCGGGTGTGGGCAATCGGTACTCCATCTCCAGGCATTGCGGTTCGGCGGAGCCGGCGTTAGCGTCGCGCGCATGACGGAGCCCGCCCCAGCGGCCCCTGCATCCCCCGCGCGCTACACCGTCGAGGAGTACTTCGCGCTCGTGGATCAGGGCGTGCTCGAGCCCGACGATCGTGTCGAGCTGCTCGAGGGTGTGGTGGTGGCGATGGCGCCGGAGAACTTGTGGCATGCGAACGGGGTGCGACTGGTGGCGCGGGCGGTGACGAAGGCGGTCGGTGCGCGCGGCTACGTCGACCAGCAGCATTGCTTCGATCCGCATCGCCCGGCGCGGGGAGCGGATCGCGCTCGCCGCACTGCCGGACGTCAGCGTCGCGGTCGACGAGCTGCTGCCACCCGCCGAGACGGGCGACCTCGGCTAGGGGTAGCGGCCAAGACTACGTCCCCGGTCGGGGAGTCGGACCGCCGGGATGTCGCGTCCGAGCCTGCGCGAGCGTCGATCAGCGGCCGCGTTCGTCATGCGTACCTCGTGTGCCGCGCCGGCTCCGCCGGCCGCGGCATGTCGGTCGCGCGGGCCACGGGCGGCGACGCCCTCGCGCCCTACCCCCGAGCCAAGACGGAGTCTTGGCTCGATTGCTCCTAGCGCCCGTACGTTCCGACCAGCTCGGCCTTGCCGAGCGTGTGCCCGGCGATCGCGCGCAGCACGTCCGCCTTGGTCGCGCCCGGGGCGAGGCCGGTGGGCGCGTCCAGGGCGTAGAGCGTGAAGTGATAGTGGTGCGGCGGACCGGGGGGCGGGCACGGGCCCCCGTGGCCCGCACGTCGGAAGTCGTTCTTGCCCTGCGTGCCGATCGTGGCGTCGCCCGGCGCGACGCCCGCCGGCAGCGACGTCGCCGTCGCCGGCAGGTCGTAGAGGACCCAATGGACCCAGGTGCCGGCGGGCGCGTCGGGGTCGTCGACCACGAGCGCGAAGGCCTTGGTGCCGGCGGGCGGGTCACGCCAGGCGAGCGGCGGCGAGGCGTCCTTGCCGTCGCACGTGTGCTCGCGCGGGATGGTCGCCCCCGCCGCAAAGGCGCCGCTCGTGAGGGTGAACGTCGCCGCCGTGGCGGAACTCCCCGCGACGAGGACGAGGGCGCCCGCAGCCACGCCGCGCACCGACATGGCGCGAGCATAGCCCGACTGCGGCCGCGCTCAACCCCGACCGTTTGACAGCGACGCCCGGGCCGGCGATCAGGCGACGGCGATGCGCGTCGGCGCGATCGGAGAGAGCTTCATGGAACGGCTCGGTCTCGTGAGCGGCGTGGTGCCGACGCCGTTCGTCGACTCGTGGGCGACGTTCATCTTCGCACGGACCGTGATGGTCGCCGTGCGGATCGGGCTCTTCGATGCGCTCGAAGAGGGACCGCTCGAAGCCCCGGAAATCGCCCAACGGTGCGGAACCGACGCGCGCGGCACGACGAAGCTCCTCGGCGCGCTCGCCGCGTCGGGCTACGTCGAGCTCGCCGGGACGCGCTACGCGCTGACCGCGCTCGCGCGCAAGTGGCTCCTCGCCTCGAGCCCGCAGTCGCTGCGCGACGTCATCCTGCTGCGCTTCGTCGACTGGGAGTGGCTCGGCGAGCTGGAGCGATTCGTCCGCACGGGCGCGCCGGTCGACATGCACGCGCGCATGTCGAAGGAGCAGTGGGGCATCTACCAGCGCGGCATGCGCGCGCTCGCGCGCACGTCGGCGGCGGAGGTGATCCAGCGCACGCCCGTGCCGAAGGGCGCGACGGCCCTGCTCGACGTCGGCGGTTCCCACGGGCTCTATTCGGTCGCGTTCTGCCGCCAGTACCCGGCGCTGCGCGCGACGGTGCTGGATCTTCCGGAAGCGGTCGCCGAGGCCGCGCCGCTCCTCGCCGAGGAGAGGATCGGCGATCGCGTCGTGCATCGGGTCGGCAACGCGATCACCGACGACTTCGGCACGAGCGTCTATGACGTGGTGCTGTTCTCGCAGGTCGTGCACCTCTTCAGGGCGGAGGTGTGCCGCGACCTCGTGCGCCGCGCAGCGGGCGCGCTGCGCCCCGGAGGCCACGTCGTCATCTTCGACATCATCCGCCCGCCGTCGCCAACGGCCAGCGGGCAGGGTGCCGCCTTGATGGACCTCTACTTCGCGCTGGTGAGCGAGTCGGGCACCTGGTCGTTCGAGGAGATGGCGAGCTGGCAGCGCGACGCGGGCCTCACCGCGAAGAAGCCGATCCGACTCATGAGGCTGCCGGGGCTCGGGATCCAGGTCGGCGTGAAGCGGTGACGGCGGCGCAGATCATCCAGGGCTTCGAGGTCGAGGCGGTCGTCGTGTTCGCCATCGTCGGCTGGCGCGTGCTGAGCCAGCTCCTCTTCACGGGAACGCTGGGCGTCCTCGGCTGCCTGTTCGTCGGCGGCCTCGCGGTCGCGATCGTGGGCGATCCGATCGCCAACTGGGGACTCACGGCGCTCTACAGCGATCAGTTCATGCTGCTGCCGGCGGCCATGGGATGGGGGCTCTCGCCGGCCCAGTCGTGGGCGTGCGTGTTCGCGTACCCGTGGTGCTTTCCGATGATGGCGTACGCCGGGCGGTGGATCGCGCGCCGGCTCGGCGGCACGTCGGCGCCCGCCGGGTTCCTCGGCGGCGCGCTCGTCGGGGCCGTGCTCTTCACGCTCGCCGTCCCCGTGACCTTCGTGCCGCGCCAGGTGATCGTCTACCAGAACGCGCCGCCCTGGCCGCTGACGCTCTTCGCCGGAACGCCGGGACAGGTCCAGCTCCTCGACGTGCTCGGGATCACCGTGTTCGTCGGGCTGCTCACGGCGATTCTCATGCCGGCGGCCGGCCAGTCCCGGTTCGAGCGCTGGCTTCCGCGCGGGGTGGTCGGGCGTGCGGGCGTCTCATCGGTGGTCGTGCTGGGGCTCTTTCTCCTCGCCTTCTCGCCGGCGCTCGCCGTGCGCGCCCTCGGGCTCGACACCGCGGTCGGCTTCGCGCACTCGCCGTTCAAGACGGTGCCGCTCTACGGCCAGGTCGAGGCGTACCCGCAGGAGGTCGTAAAGAACTTCATCACCGCCTGCACCAGGAACCTCGACGAGGGCCGTTGCCGGTGCTCGATCGACGCCATCCGGCGTCGCTTCACGGCCGACGAGTATCACGCCTTGGAAATGCGCGCCGCGAAGGGCGACATGCCGCAGGAGCTTGTCGCCGCGGTGGACGAATGCCGCTACTGATCGCCGAGCAAAGGCGGCACGAGCCGCTCGAGCGCCTCGGCGGTGAGGAACCGCTCGTGCCACGTGAGGGCGCCGCGCGCCACCAGCGCCGAGGTCGGGAGGCCCCGGGGGAAGAGCGCTTCGGCGCGCGACTCTTCGCCCGCGGCGAGGCGCACGGTGTCGTACTCCATGCCCCAGGCGTCGCGGGCCTCTGCGACGCGCTTGGCGTCGGTCTCGAGGGCGACGCCGACGACGCGCAGACCTCGCTCGCGCCACTTCGCGGCGGCGCGATTCAGCGCCGGAACCTCGGCGCGGCACGGCGGGCAGTAGGTCGCCCAGAACGCGAGGACGGTCGGCGCCCCCGCGGCCACCTCGCGCAGGGTCGTCGCGGTGCCGTCTCGTCGCACGACGCGCAGCTCGAGCACCGCCGACGGGGACGGAGCTGCGACGGGCGCCGGCGGTTCCGCGGCGCCCGCGGCCAGCGCGAACGCCGCGGCAAGAGCGAGCACGGGAGCTATTTCACTACGATCTGACCCTTGGCGGGAAGGATGCTGCCCGGTCCGGCGCCCTTGTGGTCGCCGCCCACGATCATCGCGGTGAACGCGTAGGCTCCCGGCTCGAGCGAGCAGACGCTCGCGAAGCGACCGGGCGGCAGGGTGCCGACCAGCTTGTCGTTCTCCCAGGTGAAGAGCGCCCACGGAGGCGAATCGGCGGCGGCGCCGCCCGCACCCTTCACGAGACCACAGTGGATCTTCTCCTTCAGATCGGCCGGGTCCGTGAACACGACCTTGATCGGGTGCACCGAGTAGTTGACGAACGACACGACGTCGCCGTGGGCGAGGTTCGTCGTGGAGGGCCGCACGTCGTTGCCGTCGAGCGTCACGGTCTGTGTGCCGTGTTGGGCGTGATCGCCCTCGTGCTCGGCGAACGCGGGGATCGCGCCGAGCGCGAGCAGCAGGGCCAGCGAGAGACGGGTAGCGCGGATCGTCATGGCGGCCTCCCTGATGAACGGTGGCCGGGCTCCGTGCCCGGGCTGCCCGAGAGATGCCGCGGGCCGTCGGCCGTTACAACTCAGAACCCTTCGAGCGCCGCGACCCGCTCGCGGTGGAAGACGGGGTCCCCGTAGGCGACCTCGTTCACGTGCGCCCGCTTGAACCACAGGTGCAGGTCGAACTCCCACGTGAAGCCGATGCCGCCGTGCATCTCGACCGCCCGCCGCGCCGTGCGGCTGTAGATGTCGCCGAGCGCGGCCTTCGCCATCGCGGCCGCGCACGACGATTCCTTCGCCGGTCGCGCGTCGTAGGCGTAGGCCGCGTACCAGAGCAGCGAACGCGAGGGCTCCACGTCCGCCACCATCTCGGCGGCGATGTGCTTGAGCGCCTGGAACGAGCCGATCTTGCGGCCGAACTGCTCGCGCATCTTCGCGTACTCGACCGCCATCTCGATGGTCCGCCAGGCGCCGCCGAGGCTGTCGGCGGCGATCCCGATGCAGGCGAGGTCGATGAGGCGCGCGACGATCGGCCAGGCCTTGCCCTCGGGCCCGACCAGCGCCGATTTCGGCACGAACGCATTCTTCAACGTGACCTCGCCGATCCGTCGCGTGAGGTCGAAGCCGTCCTGCGGGCGGACGCGGAGGCCTTTCGTGCCGCGCTCGACGAGGAAGAGCGACACGCCGGCTTCCTTGTTCCCCGCCTTCGTCCTCGCCGCGACCAGGAGCACGTCGGCGCCCGGCGCGTCCTGGACGAAGAGCTTGGTGCCATTCAAGACCCACCCGGCCTTCGTCTTCTTCGCGCTCACCTGCACGCCGGCCGGCTCGACCGCCTGGTCGCCCTCGGCGAGCGCGAAGGTGCCGAAGGCGTCGGCGGCGAGGAAGCGCGGCAGCCAGTGCGCGCGCTGCTCGGCGGTACCGGCCTTCAAGAGCGCGGCGATCACGAGCTGCGTCGGCAGGAACGGCCCGGGCACGACCGCGCGCCCGATCTCCTCCAGCACCAGCACGAGGTCGAGCGTCGCGAGTCCGAGGCCGCCCAGCTTCTCGGGGACCGCGAGGCCCATCCAGCCGAGCTCGGCCATCTTCTTGTAGAGCGCGCGCGGGATGCCGTCGCCGTCGACCGCGTTCGCACGCGCGAGCGCGGGCGGGCACTCGGCGGCCAGGAACTCGCGGGCCGCGCGTTGCAGCGCCTCCTGGTCTTCGGAGAGGCCGAAGTCGATCATGAGGGGCGCGCCTCGCGCGGCAGGCCGAGGCCACGCTCGGCGATGATGTTCTTCTGGATCTGGGCGGTGCCGCCGCCGATGATGAGCCCGAGCGCGAACATGTAGTCGGTCGGCCAGATGCCGGCGTCGCGGACGTGCGGATCCTTCTTGGTGAGCCAGCCCGCCTCGCCCATGATCTCGAGCGCGGCGCGGTCGATCTGGTGGTTCAGCTCGCAGGTGACGAGCTTGTTCACCGACGCGTTGATGCCGGGCGGCCGCTTGCGCAGCGCGTCCGTGAGCTGCCGGTAGCCCTCGAGCCTCATCGTCTCGACCCGGATGGCGAGGTCGGCCAGCCGCTGGCGCACGATCGGGTCCTTCGTCGCCGCCCGGCCGCCGCGCTTCTCGGCTCGCGCGCGGCGGACGAGGTTGTCGAACAGGATCTGCGTGCGCGTCGTCGAGGCGAGCATGTTGCGCTCGTGGAACAGCGTCGAATTGGCGACCGTCCAGCCGTCGTTGAGCTTGCCCACGAGGTTCGTGCGCGGCACGCGGACGTCCTCGAAGAACACCTCGTTGAAGCCACGGTCGCCCGTCATCTGGACGAGCGGGCGCACCGTGATGCCGGGCGACTTCATGTCGATCAGGATGTACGAGATGCCCTTGTGCTTCGGCGCTTCGGGGTCGGTGCGGACGAGGCAGAACATGCGATCGGCGTACTGGGCGCCCGACGTCCAGATCTTCTGGCCGTTCACGACGAAGTGGTCGCCCTCGAGCGCGGCGCGCGTCTTGAGCGAGGCCAGATCCGAGCCCGAGCCCGGCTCCGAGTAGCCCTGGCACCACAGCTCGTCGGCGCCGAGGATCTTCGGCAGGTAGGTGCGCTTCTGCTCCTCGGTGCCGTGCATGACGAGGGTCGGACCGACCATCTGCAGACCCATCATGCCGATCAGCGTCGGCGCGCTCGCGCGCGTCAGCTCCTCGTTGACGATCGTCTGCTGCATCACGTCGGCGCCCTGGCCGCCGTATTCCTTCGGCCAGCCCATCGCGACGTAGCCGGCGTGGTAGAGCTTGCGCTGCCACTCCTTGGCTCGCTCGATGCGCCTGGGGTCGTCGTACTCGAGCGAATCGCCCGAGCGATCCTTGCGCCAGGCGGGGACGTGCTTCTTGAGCCACGCACGCACTTCCTTGCGGAACGCGACGTGCTCGGGGGAATCCGTGAGATCCATGACCCCGGTCGCTAGCACGTGGGCCGTCGCGCTGTCACGTGCGGCCGGTGCGCGCGGGTCGACCGCGCGCGTGCCGCTTGGTACTGGGCGAGCCGTGCCGGAGCGGACGAGGAGCACGGGGCTGTCGGGACGGACGATCGCGCTGGCGCTGGGGCTGCTCGTCGCGTTGCTGTCGCTCCACGTCGGCGACCCGTGGCGCTATCTCCACGACGACAACGGGCGGCGATACTCGTCGTATGCGCGCACGCATCTCGTGCGCGGCCTCGCGGTGACGGGCGGGCGCGACTTCTTCTACGACGCGCGCGACGGCCGCATGGTGCCGTACGGGCACCATCCGCCGGGGCTCGGGTTGCTGCTCGCGGGATGGTTCCGCCTGCTCGGCGCCGACTCGCCGCTGGTCGCGCGATCGCTCGCGGCGCTCTTTCACCTGGCGACGGCGCTGATCGTCTTCGCGATCCTGCGCGCCTGCTACCCGGGACCGCCGGGGCTCGTCGCGGCGTTCGTCTTCGTCGTCGTGCCGATGAGCTCGTTCTTCGGCAAGCTCGTGAACTTCGAGCCCTTCGTCCTTCCGTTCATGGTGGGGGCGGTGGTCATGTACTGGCGCTGGGCTGAGCGCGGCGGACACGGGTTCCCCACCGCGACGTTCCTTCTCGTCGCGGCCGGCACGCTGATCGACTGGCCGATCCTGCTCGCGCTCCTGGTGATGGCCGGCGACGCGCTTCGGCGGTGGCGAGGCGGCGAGGGACGCGCGTTCCTCACGGTCGCGATCGCGGCGCTCGTCGTGGGCCCGCTCCTCGGCGCCGCCGTCGCCGCGTGGACCAGCAGCGCGGTCGGCCTGCTCGAGCTCGGCAGGGCGGCCCGCTTCCGCCTCCGCCTCCATGGCCAGTACCACTGGTGGCAGCTCGTCGGAAAGATCGTCGACTACAACCGGCGCTACTTCACCGAGCCCGTGCTGATCGCGCAGGTGGTGGTCGCGGGCAGCCTCCTCGCCGACTGGTGGCGCGGCCGGACCTTCTCGCCCCGCGCACGTCTCGTCGCGCTCCTGGGTCTCGCCGGGTTCGTTCCGCTCGCCGGCTTCCCCTCGAGCGCGCGCTATCACGCGTACTGGCAGTTCGACCTCCTGCCGTACGCGACGCTCGCCGTCGCCCACGTGCTCGACACGATGGTCGCGCGGCTCGGGCGGCCGCAGCGCCGGATCGCGTACGCGGCGCTCGTGCTCTGGGTCGGGATCGCGTCGGGCACGATGCTGCACACGCGCTACCACCGGCCGAGCGGCTACGTCGGCCGGATGGTGCGCCAGTTCCAGCACTACCTGTGAGCCCTTGAGCTGGCTCGCCGGCCGCGGCATGGCGGAGGCGTGGCTGCCGCCGGCGACGACGTGCGTTCCCTCGAGCGGCTGCTACGCCACCGGTACGGCGAGCTGGTCGAGGACATCACCGCCGACGAGTCGTTCGTCACGCGCAGGACGTTCGGGTGCCTGTCCTGCTATCTCCATGGGCGGCTGAAGCTCGCCCTCGCCGAGGGCAGGGCTCACTGGGACGGCGTGCTGGTCGCGACCGCGAAGGAGCACCACGCGTCGCTCCGCAGGACCGTGGCGGCGCTCCGCCCGCATCCGGTGCTCGGCAAGTGGCTCTACCTCGCGGCGAGCGGCGACTCGTTCGAGGACGACGCGCGGCGCCTCGCCGCGCTCGCGCTCGCCGACGATCCGCGCATCGGCGTCGAGCCGACGCCGCGACGCGAGCGCGCCCGGGGACGCCGGACCCGATCGCGCACGCGGGCGCACCGAAGGAGAAGCGCATGAGCGACGGCGCACGATTCGCGCGGCGCGTGTTCGGGGCTGCGGGCATCTACGGGATCGTGTGCCTGCTCCCGATGTACTTCGTCGAGGGATATCTCGGCCAGGTCTTCCCGCCGCCGGTGACGCATCCGGAGTTCTTCTACGGCTTCGCGGGGGTCGCGCTCGCGTTCCAAGTGCTGTTCCTGCTCGTGGCACGCGATCCTGTCCGCCATCGCGACATGATGATCCCGTCGATCATGGAGAAGCTCGGCTACGGTCTCGCGGTCGTCGTGCTCGTCACGATCGGCCGCACCGCTGCCGGGATGCTCCCGACGGCGCTGATCGACCTCGCGCTCGCCGTCCTCTTCGCGATGGCGTGGATGCGAACCGGCGATAGCGGGCCTTCGAATTGACGCCCCTCGGAGCGACTCCTATAGTCGCCCTTCGTAGCCGGGGCCGGGGAGCGCAGTTTTCATCCAGATGCCGCGCGCGCGGCACGAGACGTAGGTCGATCTACGGTGCTCGGCTGCAAAGCTGAGTATGCCTGCCGCCACCGTCGCCATCATTCCCGCGCGTTACCGCTCGACCCGCTTGCCGGGGAAGGCGCTCGCCCTCATCGGCGATCGACCCATGATCTGCCACGTCGCCGAGCGGACGCGACGGGCGCGCGGCCTCGCGGGCGTGATCGTGGCGACCGACGACGAGCGCATCCGCGACGCCGTGCGCGCGACCGGCAGCGACGTGGTGATGACCCGCGGCGATCACCCGTCCGGGACGGACCGGCTGGCGGAAGTCGCGGCAGGGCTCGCGGCCGATGTCGTGATCAACGTCCAGGGCGACCTGCCGCTGCTCGACCCGGCCATGGTCGAGCTGCTCGCGGCGCGGATGTCGGCCGAGCGCGACCTCCCCATGGCGACGCTCGCAACGCCGATCCACGACGCCGCAGCATTCGGCTCGCCGCACGTCGTGAAGGTGGTCGTCGGAGGCGACGGCCGCGCGCTCTACTTCTCGCGGGCGCCGATCCCGTTCGACCGCGACGGGACGCGGGCGGCGGGCGAGCCTCTCGGCTGGCGGCACATCGGCATGTACGCGTACCGGCGCGAGGTGCTGATGCGCCTCGCCGGGCTCGCACCGTCCCCGCTCGAGGAGCGCGAGCGGCTGGAGCAGCTGCGGGCGCTCGAGCACGGGATCGCCATCGGGGTCGTCGAGTGGCGTGCCGCAGCCCCTCTGATAGAGGTGGACACGCCCGAGGACTTGGAGCTCGCACGTCGAGCGTTTCGTGGTCAGACGAACGGGGGAGGGTCGGCATGACGAAGGAGGCGACGAAAACCAAGTTCATCTTCGTGACGGGCGGCGTGGTGTCCTCGCTCGGCAAGGGCGTGGCCTCCGCGTCGATCGGCGCGCTGCTCGAAGCGCGCGGGCTCACCGTCACGATCCTGAAAGCCGACCCCTACATCAACGTCGACCCGGGAACGATGAGCCCGTTCCAGCACGGCGAGGTGTACGTCACCGACGACGGCGCCGAGACGGACCTCGACCTCGGCCACTACGAGCGCTACGTCTCGACGCGCGCGACGCGCAAGAACAGCTTCACGACCGGCCAGGTCTACGACACCGTCATCACCAAGGAGCGGCGCGGCGACTACCTCGGCGGCACCGTGCAGGTGATCCCGCACATCACCGACGAGATCAAGCGGCGCATCCGCGAGGCGGCGGAAGGTTTCAACGTCTGCATCACCGAGGTCGGCGGGACCGTCGGCGACATCGAGAGCCTGCCGTTCATCGAAGCGATCCGGCAGCTCGGCTGGGAGCTCGGCCGCCAGAACACGCTCTACATCCACCTGACCCTCGTGCCGTACATCGTGTCGGCGAGCGAGCTCAAGACCAAGCCGACGCAGCACTCGGTGAAGGAGCTGACCGGCTTCGGCATCCAGCCCGATATCCTGCTCTGCCGCGCCGCGCAGCCGCTCGAAAAGAAGGTGAAGCAGAAGATCGCACTCTTCTGCAACGTCGACGAGAGCCGCGTGATCAGCGCGCCCGACGTCAGCACCATCTACGAGGTGCCGCTCGTCTTCCACGCCGAGGGTCTCGACGAGCGCATCGTGGAGCGCCTGAACACGTTCACCGGTTCGCCGAATCTCACCCGCTGGCGTCGCATCGTCTCGGCGATCAAGAACCCCAAGGGCACGGTGCGGATCGCGATGGTCGGCAAGTACGTCGACCTCACCGACTCCTACAAGAGCCTCAACGAGGCGCTCACGCACGGCGGGATCGCCAACGAGTGCAAGGTCGAGACGATCTACGTCGACTCCGAGTCGATCGAGAAGGAGGGTATTCCCGAGAGCGTCAAGACCGCCGACGGCATCCTCGTGCCCATGGGCTTCGGGCCGCGTGGCACCGAGGGCAAGATCGCGGCGGTGCGCTACGCGCGCGAGCACGAGATCCCGTTCCTCGGCATCTGCTTCGGCATGCAGATGGCCGTGATCGAGTTCGCGCGGCACGTGTGCGGGCTCGAGCGTGCGAACTCGACCGAGATCGATCCGGCGTCGCCACACCCGGTCATCCACCTGATGGACGACCAGAAGGACGTCACCAACAAGGGCGGCACCATGCGGCTCGGGTCGTATCCGTGCTTCTTGAAGGACGGGACGCTCGCGCGGCGCCTCTACGGCCGCAAGAACATCGGCGAGCGCCACCGCCATCGCTACGAGTTCAACAACGCCTATCGCGACCAGCTCGAGACCGGCGGGCTCGTGTGCTCGGGCGTGTCGCCCGACGGGCGGCTGGTCGAGGTGATCGAGCTGCCGAACCACCCGTGGTTCATCGCGAGCCAGTTCCATCCCGAGTTCCGGTCGCGGCCCATGGACTGCCATCCGCTCTTCAAGGGCTTCATCAAGGCGGCCATGCAGCAGAGCGCGCAGCGCCGCCCGGCGGCGAAGAGCAAGCTCAAGGTCGTGAAGGGTTAGGAGGCCGGTGCACGCGCCCGCCACCGCGGTACGCGTCGGCTCGATCACGATCGGCGGCGGTGCGCCGCTCGCGCTCATCGCCGGGCCGTGCGTGATCGAATCGCGCGACGCCGCGCTTCGCCACGCCGATGCGCTCGCCACGCTCGCCGAGAAGACGGGCGTGGGGCTCGTCTACAAATCGTCCTTCGACAAGGCCAACCGCACCTCGATCGGCGGCTTCCGCGGCGTCGGCATGGACGAGGGACTCCGCATCCTCGACGACGTCCGGCGCGCGACGGCGCTGCCGGTGCTGACCGACGTCCACGAGGCGAGCCAGATCCGTGCCGTCGCGGCGGTGGTCGACGTGCTGCAGACGCCCGCCTTCCTGTGCCGCCAGACCGATTTCGTCGTCGCCGTCGCCGCGGCGGGAAGACCCGTCAACCTGAAGAAGGGACAGTTCCTGTCGCCGGCCGAGATGGGGCGCGTGGTCGAGAAGGCGCGCTCGACCGGCAACACGCAGCTCCTGGTCACCGAGCGCGGCTTCGCGTTCGGCTACAACGACCTCGTCTCCGACCTGCGCTCGCTCGCCGTCCTCGCCGAGACGGGGTGTCCGGTCGTCTACGACGCCACGCACAGCGTGCAGCAGCCCGGGGGCCAGGGCACGCAGTCGGGCGGGGATCGCCGTTTCGTGGCGCCGCTCGCACGCGCCGCCGTCGCGGCGGGCTGCGATGCCGTCTTCATGGAGGTGCACGAGGATCCGACGCGGGCGCTATCGGACGGCGCGACCAGCGTACCGCTCGCCGACGTGCCGGCACTGTGGGCGCAGCTCGTCGCGATCGACCGCGTGCGCCGGGAGCGCGCGTGAGCGCGCGACGCCCATCGGAGGATCGCACGAACCGCGCGCGCCGCGTGCTCGACATCGAGGTGCGTGCGCTCGCCGGCCTGCGCGATCGCCTCGACGCGTCGTTCACGCGGGCGCTCGACCTGCTGCTCGCCTGCCGCGGCAAGATCGTCGTCACCGGCATCGGCAAGGCCGGCATCGTCGGGCGCAAGATCGCCGCCACGCTCGCGTCGACCGGGTCGTCGGCCGTGTTCCTCCATGCCGCCGAGGGCAGTCACGGCGACGCCGGCACGCTGGCGCGCGGCGACGTCGTCCTCGCCATCTCGTACAGTGGCGAGACCGAAGTGTTGCAGCTCCTGCCCGTCATCCGTCGCTTCGACGTGCCGCTCATCGCCATGACCGGCAGCGCCACCTCGTCGCTCGCGCGCGCCGCCGACGTGATGCTCGACGTCAGTGTCACCGACGAGGGCTGCCCGCTGGGCCTCGCGCCCATGGCGAGCACGACCACGATGATGGCGCTCGGCGACGCGCTCGCCGCGTCCCTCGTCGAGGAGCGCGGCTTCACCGCGGAGGATTTCGCGCTCCTGCACCCGGGCGGCGCCCTCGGCCGCAAGCTCGTCCGCGTCGACGACCTCATGCACAGCGGCGAGGAGATGCCGGTCGTGGCCGAGACCGCATCGCTGAAGGACGTGCTCGTCGAGATGACGACGAAGCGGCTCGGCATCACCGCGGTCGTCGATGCCGCCGGCGGCCTGGCCGGGATCGTGACCGACGGCGATCTGCGCCGCGGCCTCGAGCGCGCGGCCGACATCCGCACGCTCACGGCGCGCGACCTGATGACGCGCACGCCGAAGACGATCGCGGGCTCGGCGATCGGCGGGCAGGCGCTCGCCGTGATGGAGCGCCACAAGATCACCGCGCTCGTCGTGCTCGGGGACGGCTCGCGCAAACCCCTCGGCGTGATCCACCTGCACGACCTGCTCCGCGCCGGGATCGTGTAGGCACGCGTGGCGGTTCCGGCGCCGAAACGGAAGAAGACGCTCTGGCGGCGCATGCGGCGCGCCACGCGCGGGCCGCGCAACGCCGTGCTCGCACGCGGGATCTACCTCGTCGCGCGGACCGTGGGGCTCCTGCCGGCTCCGATAGCCCTCGGGCTCGGGCGCGCGCTCGGCAGCGCCGCACACGGCCTGTTGGGGAAGCCGCGCCGGCTCGCGCGCGAGCACGTCGCGCTCGCCTTTCCGGAGCTGGGCGAACGCGAGCGCGTCGCCCTCGTGCGCGCGACCTTCCGGCACGCGGGGCAATCGTACGCGGAGCTGGCGCTCTGGCCGCGCCTCGCGCGCGACGCGGAGTACGTGCAGATCGAGCGCCGCGAGCTCCTCGACGAGGCCCTTGCCGGCGGGCGCGGCTGCCTCGCGATCACCGGACACGTCGGGAACTGGGAGCTCCTCGCTGCGCGCATTGCATCGCTCGGCTACGGGCTCTCCGTCGTCGCGCGCCGGGTGAACGACGAGCGGTTCGACGCGCTCGTGCGGCGGTTCCGGGGCGGCGCCGGCATGGAGATCCTGCTCCGCGACGATCCGCGCTTCCTCGCCAACGTGCGCGAAGCGCTCGGGCGCAACCGCATCGTCGCCATGCTGATCGACCAGGATAGCCGGGGCGGAGGCGTGTTCGTGCCGTTCTTCGGACGCCCGGCGCATACGCCGCCCGGCGCGGCGATCCTCGCGCTGCGCACGAAGGCGCCCGTCGTCACCGTGTTCATCCACCGCCGCCCCTCGGGTCGCCACGTGATCCGGTTCGAGCGCGTGCCGATCCGACCTGGCACCGGCAAGGTGATGGATCTCACCGCGCGCTTCACGCGATCGATCGAGGACGCGATCCGGGAATCACCCGCCGAGTGGGTGTGGTGGCACGAGCGCTGGCGACGGCAGCCCGATGGCGAGACGAGCGTCGACGAGCTGTCCGCGGACGCGTGATCGTCGCCTTTACTCCCTCCGGGGTGCGTGGTAGCGATTCGCCGGAGTCACGCCCATGCGGAGGTCACGGTTACGGGCGGCGCTGCTCACCGTCGTGGCCGCCGCGCTCGCGGGAATCGCCGTGGCGACGTGGCAGAACGTCACGGCGCGCCGCCCGCGCACCGTCGCCGATCTCGGCGCCGATTTCGTGCCCGAGGTGGCCCAGCACATCCAGAGCTTCCGCCGCGTGAAGATGAAGAGCGGCAAGGCCGTCTGGGAGGTGCAAGCCGAGGACGCACAATACTTCGACAGCGACGGCCAGGTCGTCGTGCGCAAGCCCGTGGTGACCTTCTTCCTCGACGACGGTACGCGTCGCGCGCAGCTCGTCGGCAACGAGGGACAGCTGACGCTCGATGGCAAGGAGCTGGCGGGCGTCACGCTGCGAGGCGACGTCGTGCTCGTGATCGACGATCTCGAGCTCCGCACCGCCGAGGCGTTCTACGACCACGCGAAGGACCGCATCAGCGCGCCGGGCGCCGTCACCATCCACGGCAAGACGCTCGACGTGCAGGGGCTGGGGCTCGAGGTCGAGGTGACGCCGCGGACGGTGCGGCTGTTGAGCGAGGTCCACACGGTGGTGAAAGCCAATGCCGAGCACTCGTGACCTGCTGGCCGTCGTGCTGGTCGCGCTCGCGGCGAGCCGCGTCGCCGGTGCGGAGGCGGCCGAGGACACGTCGCAGAGCGGATTTCTCGGGCTCGGAAACACGCGATCCAAGGAGCCGATCACCATCACGGCCGACAACCTCGAGTACCAGTACAAGGACGGCCTGGTCGTCTATCGGGGTGACGTCCTCGCGGTGCAGGGCGAGGTGAAGGTCCGCAGCAACGAGCTGCGGATCACGCTCGCCAAGTCCGACGACGACAAGAAGGCGTCGGCCGCCAAGGCCGCGAGCGATCTGGGCGACGCCGGCACGTCGAAAGTGCAGTCGATCGTGGCCAGCGGCAACGTGCGGATCGATCAGGGCGCGCGGTGGGCGGTCGGCGGCAAAGCCACGTTCGACCAGTCGAACCGGACGCTCGTGCTCACCGAGAATCCCGTGATGCACGACGGTCCGAACGAGGTGTCCGGCGATCGGGTGGTGGTCTACCTCGACCAGAACCGCAGCGTGGTCGAGGGCGGCTCGAAGCGCGTGAAGGCGACGCTGATTCCGACCAAGGACGGCGGGGGCAAGCCGGGGCCCGCGCCGTGAGCGTGGCGACCGGGGCGCTGCTCCGGGCCGAGGGACTCACCAAGTCGTTCGTCGGGCGTTGTGTGGTCAATGCGATCACGATCGACGTCCACGCCGGCGAGATCGTGGGGCTCCTCGGTCCGAACGGCGCCGGCAAGACGACGAGCTTCCACATGATCGTCGGTCTCACGCGGCCCGACGCGGGACGCGTATATTTGAACGGCGACGACGTGACGCCGCTGCCGATGTACCAGCGCGCGCGTCGTGGGATCGGGTACCTGCCGCAGGAGCCGTCGGTGTTTCGCAAGCTCAGCGTGGAGGAGAACCTCCTCGCCATCCTCGAGACGCTCGACTTGACGGCGGTCGAACGCGAGGAACGTTTGCGTCAACTTCTTGACGAGCTGGGGATCGCCAAGCTCGCGAAGTCGAAGGCGCAGTCGCTGTCGGGCGGCGAGCGCCGGCGCCTCGAGATCACGCGTGCGCTCGTGATTTCGCCCTCGTTCATGCTGCTCGACGAACCGTTTGCGGGCATCGATCCCATCGCTGTGGTTGACATTCAAGGCATCGTGTCTCAGTTAAAGAAGCGGGGAATCGGAGTACTCATTACGGATCACAACGTGCGCGAAACACTCGGCATCTGCGATCGCGCGTACATCGTGAATGAAGGAACGGTGCTCGAAGAGGGCACCCCCGAGCAGATCGCGACGAGCCAACGGGCCCGCGAGATCTACCTGGGCGAGAAGTTCCGTCTGTGACCGCTCCCTTCCCGCTCTGAACGTCTGATGGCCAACGACGCCCGCATCGTCCTGCAGCAGCGGCTCACGCAGCAGCTCGTGATGACGCCGCAGCTCCGGCAGGCCATCAAGATCCTGCAGGTGTCGCGCGCCGAACTCGAGACGCTCGTCGACCAGGAGCTCATCGAAAACCCCGTCCTCGAGGAGAACCTCGAGGACAAGACGCCCGAGGGTGAGTACGAGGTCCCGACCGTCGACGGTCTCAAGGCCGGCGACGAGGCGCCGGCCGACGGCACCGCCGAGGTCGAGCAGGCGTCCAGCATCGATCAGATCGACTGGCGGGAGTTCGCCGAGAACTACTCCAACGACATGCACGGCTCGATGGGGCCGGGGGCGAGCTCCGACGACGACGACGACCGCCGTCCCGCGATCGAGAACATCCTCGTGAAGCGCACCCTGCTGCCCGATCACTTGATGTGGCAGCTCCGCTTGTCCGACATGAGCGACGCGGAAAAGGAGATCGGCGCGCTCATCATCGGGAGCCTCGATCAGGACGGCTACCTCACCATCTCGGCCGACGAGGTCGGATTCCTCGCCAACGTGTGGCCCGACACGGCGCTCGTGGAGCGGGTCCTCGGGCGGATCCAGCAGTTCGATCCGCCGGGGGTGGCCGCTCGCGACCTGCCGGAGTGCCTGCTCCTGCAGCTCCGTCAGCTCGGGTGCGACGACGACTCGTTGCCGGCCCGGATCGTCCGCGACCACCTGCCGATGCTCGAGAGCCGCCGCTTCGATCGGCTCGCCCGCGAGCTCGCCGTCACCGTCGATCAGATCTCCGAGGCGACCAAGATCATCAGCGTGCTCGAGCCGAAGCCGGGGCGCGACTTCGGCGACGGGGAGACCCGCTACGTCACCCCCGACGTCTACGTGCACAAGGTGGGCGAGGAGTGGGTCGTCACGCTCAACGAGGACGGGCTGCCGCGCCTGCGCGTCTCGTCGTTCTACCGGCAGATGCTGGGACAGGGCGGCTCGAGCGAGGCCCGCGGCTACATCCAGGAGAAGATGCGGGCCGCGGCGTGGCTCATCAAGTCGATCCACCAGCGCCAGCGCACGCTCTACATGGTGACGTCGAGCATCGTGAAGTTCCAGATGGAGTTCCTCGAGAAGGGCGTCGCCTTTCTGCGCCCGCTCGTGCTGAAGGACGTGGCGAACGACATCGGCATGCACGAGTCGACAGTCAGCCGCGCGACGGCCGGGAAGTACGTGCACACGCCCCAGGGGACGTTCGAGCTCAAGTACTTCTTCACGTCGAGTCTCCGCAGCGGTCACGGCGAAGAGGTCTCGGCCGAGAGCGTGAAGGACAAGATCCGGACGATCATCGCCGCAGAGGACGGCAAGAAGCCGTTCTCGGACCAGCACATCGCCGAGATGCTCGCCAAGGAGCAGATTGACATCGCACGGCGCACGGTGGCGAAGTATCGCGAGCTGATGGGCATCCTGCCCTCGTCGAAGCGGAAAGCCGTGTACTGAGCACCGCGAGGGTCGGGGTGGGGCCTGGGGAGGCTTCATGCAGATCAACGTCACCTTCCGGCACGTGAACCCGACACCCGCGCTTCGCGCCCACGCCGAAGAGAAGCTCGAGCGGATGGTGAAGAAGTACCTCCGCCGGCCCGTCGACGCGCACGTGATCCTGTCCGTCGCCAAAGAGCGGCACGCGGCCGAGGTCACGCTCCAGGCGGACCACGTGACGATGTTCGCCAAGGAGGAGACGACGGATCTCTACGCCGCGATCGATCTCGCCGTCGAGAAGCTCGAGCACCAGGCGCAGAAGCTCCGCGCCAAGCGCAAGGAGCACAAGGGACCATCGGCCGCCGTGCGCACGCAGGTCGCCGAAGACGCGGCCCCGTCGCGCGGGGCCGCGAGCCGACCCCGGGTCATCCCGCGCCGCGTGTCGGCCAAGCCGATGGGGGTCGACGAAGCGCTCGAGACCCTCGCTCGGACCGGGGACGAGTTCCTCGTCTTCACCAATGCCGCCTCCCAGACCTTGGCCGTGCTTTATCGCCGGAAAGACGGTAACTACGGGCTGATCGAACCGGAGGGACGTTGATCAGCCCATGAAGATCGAAGACATCCTCGCCGAGTCGCTCGTGCTCCCCGACCTCGCGGCGCGCACGAAAGCCGACGTGCTGGTGGAGCTCGCCTCCGCCGTGGCGAGCCGCAACCCCGAGATCGAGCGGGCGAAGCTGGTGGGCGCGCTCGAGGAGCGCGAGCGGCTCAACAGCACTGCGCTCGGCGACTGCGTCGCCATTCCCCACGGGAAGCTCCCCGGCATCCGGCGCGTGTTCGCGGCTTTCGGCCGCAGCAAGACCGGCGTCGACTTCCAGTCGCTCGACGGCAAACCCACGCACCTGTTCTTCCTCCTGGTCGCACCCGAGGATTCCGCTGGCGCCCACTTGAAGGCGCTGGCGCGCATTTCGCGCCTCCTGAAGGACGCCGACTTCCGCGCCCGCCTGCTCGCCGCCCCCGACGCCAACGCCCTCTGGACCATCATCCGGGACGAGGACGCGCGGTATTGATCGTCACCGTCGGCGAGCTGCTGGAGACCCTGGGCGAGCGCCTGGCGCTCCGGCTCGTCACAGGAGAGACGGGCACCGCACGCGTGATCACGGTACCGCGCGTGCAGCAGCCGGGCCTCGCGCTGGCGGGCTACCTCCCGCAGCTCCACCCCGATCGCTTGCAGGTGCTGGGGAACAGCGAAGTCGGCTTCCTCGAGACGCTGCCGGCACCGCTCGCGCACGAGCGGGTCGAGACCATCGTCGGCTCGGGAGTCGCGTGCTTCGCCGTGACCAACGGTACGCCGGCGCCGTCGTTGCTCGCGGAGGTGGCGGGCGCGATGGGCGTCGCGGTGATCGTGTCGGGGCTCCGCACGGCCGACTTCATCCGCCAGGTGACGGCATGGCTCGAGGATCGGCTGGCCCCCGAGACGACCATGCACGCCGACCTCGTCGAGGTGCACGGGCTCGGGATCCTGATCCTCGGTCGCAGCGGCATCGGGAAGAGCGAGTCGGCGCTCGACCTCGTGTCGCGCGGTCACCGCCTGGTCGCGGACGACGCCGTGCTCGTACGGCGTATCTCGCCGACCGTCCTGCGCGGCCGCGCGGCGACCCTGCTGAAGCACCACATGGAGATCCGCGGCCTGGGCGTGATCGACGTCGAGGCGCTCTTCGGCACGCTCGCGACCCTCGACGAGCGCCAACTGGATCTCGTCGTCGAGCTCATCGACTGGAGCGACGACGCCGATCGCCTGGGGCTGGTCGACACGATCCATACGCTGCTCGACGTACCGCTCCCGCTCGTGCGCATCCCCGTCGTGCCGGGTCGCAGCATGGCGATGCTGATCGAGACCGCGGCCCGCGAGCGGATCCTGCGCGCGCGTGGCCGGCACAGCGCAGTCGAGTTCGCGGCCCGGATCGACAAGGCCGCGGGTGGTGGGGCGAAGCGGAAGGCCGGATGAGCGAGCCGCTCCTGGCCGTCGTCGTGACCGGCCTGTCGGGATCGGGCAAGAGCACGGCGCTGCGTGTCCTCGAGGACCTCGGGTTCTACTGCGTCGACAACCTGCCGGTCGCGCTCGTGCCGCGCTTCATCGAGCTGTGGGAGGCGTCGCGAGAGGAGGTGCATCGGGTGGCGCTCGGTATCGACGCGCGCGAGCGGCGCTTCCTCGAGGGCTTCCAGACCGCCTTCGACGAGCTGCGGCGCGCGGGCGTCCGCCTCGAGGTCATCTATCTCGAAGCGAGCGACGAGGTCTTGGTCCGTCGCTTCAGCGAGACCCGCCGGCCGCACCCGGCCGCCGTCGGCGGCGCCGTGGAGGACGGGATCCGCCGGGAGCGCGACGCGCTGCGCGAGGTGCGGGAGGTCGCCGATCGGATCGTCGACACGAGCGCGTTCACGGTGCACGAACTCCGCGCCGCCTTCCGTGACATGCTCGCGCGCGCCGATACGCGCGATCTCACGGTGTCGCTCGTCTCGTTCGGTTACAAGTACGGCCTGCCGACCGACGCCGACCTCGCCTTCGACTGTCGCTTCCTTCCGAACCCGTTCTTCGTGGACGAGCTGCGGCCGAAGACGGGGCTCGACCAACCGGTCGCCGACTGGGTCCTCGGGCGTGACGACGCGCAGGAGTACCTGCGGCACGTGGTGGACCTGCTCGCGTTCTCGCTCCCGCACTATCGACGCGAGGGCAAGAGCTACCTCACGATCGCGGTCGGGTGCACCGGCGGTCGGCATCGCTCCGTCGTCTTGGTGGAAGAGCTGAGACGGCGGCTCGCGGGCACGGGCGCCCGCGTGCTCGTGCGGCATCGCGACATCGACCGATGACGCGCTGGCGCGAGCTTGCTGGCGTGGAGGGCGTCGAGTAAGGAGCGGGACGCATGGTCGGGATCGTCGTGGTGGGACACGGCCGGATCGGCGAGGAAGCGCTGGCGACGCTCGAGAGCGTGGTCGGTCCGATCGAAGCGTTCGAAGCCGTGACGACGTCGATCGTCGAGCGACCCGAGGAGATCCGCATCCACATCCGCGCGGCGGTCGAGCGCGTGCGGCGCAGCGGCGGCGTCGTCATCATGACGGACATGCTCGGCGACACGCAGACGAACCTGTCGCTCGCCGTCGCGCGCGAGACGGGGGCGGAGGTCGTGGCCGGCGTCAACATGCCGATGCTGATCAAGGCGACGACCGCGCGCGGCAACGCGGACGCGCGCCGCCTCGCGGAGCTCCTCACGCGCTACGGGCAGGAGCACATCGTGTGGGCGACCGCGGCGGGCCCGGGGCGCCCGTGAGCGAGGAGATCTGCACCGCGACGCTCGAGATCGTGAACCGGCTGGGTCTCCACGCACGCGCGGCAGTGCTGCTCGTGCAGGAAGCGAAGCGCTTCGACGCCGAGGTGACGGTGTCGAAGGACGGGCAGACGGTGAACGGGCTCAGCATCATGGGGATCATGATGCTCGCCGCCGAGAAGGGCAGCACGATCGACGTCGAGACGAAGGGGCCGCAGGCCCGCGCCGCGATCGACGCGATCAGCGCGCTGGTGGCGAGCCGCTTCAACGAGCCGGAGTGACCGCGGCGGCCCGGCGCGCGGCGATGCCGACGGCGCCGGCCATGCGGAATGCGAGGCGGGCGTCCGCGCGCCGGCGGCTTGCGACGGCGGACGGGCTTCGGGTAAGGTCCTCGGCTCTATGCTCAAGGACTACGTCTTCACCTCCGAGTCCGTGAACGAGGGGCATCCCGACAAGGTCTGCGACCAGATCTCGGACGCCATCCTCGACGCCATCCTGGCGCAGGACCCCAACAGCCGCGTCGCGTGCGAGTCGCTCATCAAGACGGGTCTCGTCGTCATCGCGGGTGAAATCACGACCAATGCGCACGGGCTCAACTTCGGCGAGATCGCCAAGCGCGTCATCCGCGAGATCGGCTACACGACCCCCGAGACCGGCTTCTCGTGCGACACCGCCGCCATCGTGACGGCGATCGAGCGCCAGTCGCCGGACATCTCGCAGGGCGTGACGGAGGGCGAGGGCCTGCACAAGGAGCAGGGCGCCGGCGACCAGGGCCTCATGTTCGGCTACGCGTGCGACGAGACGAAGGAGTACATGCCCTTCGCCATCTACACCGCGCACCGCATCGGGCAGCGCCTCGCCGAGGCGCGCCGTTCGGGCGAGCTGCCGTACCTCCTTCCCGATGGCAAGTGCCAGGTGACCGTCGAGTACAAGGACGGCAAGCTCAACCGCGCCGGAACGATCGTCGTGTCGACGCAGCACACGCCCGAGGTGAAGTACGAGAAGCTCCGCAACGAGGTCATCGACGACGTGGTGAAGCGCGTCATCCCGCAGGAGTTCCTCGACAAGCACACCGTCTACCACATCAATCCGACCGGGAAGTTCGTCGTCGGCGGCCCGCAGGGCGACTGCGGGCTCACCGGCCGCAAGATCATCGTCGACTCGTACGGCGGCTACGGCCGTCACGGCGGCGGCGCCTTCTCCGGGAAAGACCCATCGAAGGTCGACCGGAGCGCGGCGTACATGGCGCGCTACATCGCGAAGAACGTCGTCGCCGCGGAGCTGGCGGCCAAGTGCGAGGTGCAGGTTGCATACGCGATCGGCGTCGCCGAGCCGGTCTCCGTCCTGGTCGACACGTTCGGCACCGGGCAGGTCGCCGACGACAAGATCGCGAAGGCCATCCGCGAGATCTTCGACCTGAAGCCGGCGTCGATCATCAAGACGCTGGGCCTGAAGAAGCCCATCTTCCAGCGCACGGCGTCGTACGGCCACTTCGGCCGCGTGCCCGAGGGCGACTACTTCACCTGGGAGCGCACCGACCGGGTGAAGGATCTGCGGTCGGCGGCTTCCTAGTGACTCCGGGCACTAGTTCGGTCGCGCGTGACGCTCCAGGAGCGTGCCGTCGACGACGAGCTGGCTGATGTTGGCGAGGTCGGCGATGTTGGTCGTGGGGTCGCCGGCAACCAGCAGCAGGTCGGCGCGTCTTCCGACGGCGATCTCGCCGTAGTCGGCGGCGTCGCCGGCGAGAAAGCGGGCGTTGTCCCAGGTCGCGGCACGCAGCGCCTCGGCCGGGGTGAGACCGGCGTCGACGAGCTTTGCGAGCTCGAGGTGCAAGCCGGCGCCCGGGAACTGGGCGTAGTTGCACCCGTCGCTCCCCGCGAGCACGACGACGCCCGCGGCGCGTAGCTTCGCTACGTTGCGGCGCCGGGCCTCGTGGGCCGCGGCGGCGACGCGTGCAAAGGCCGCCATCTCGTCGGTCGGAGGGGGTGGCGTCGCGAAGAGCGCCGTCAGCACGTCGGGACGCGCCAGTTGCCGCTCGATCGGAAGGAGGTCCGCCACGCGCTTGAGCGCCCGCGCCGACGCGTCCCACACGGCGAGGGTCACCACGACGGGTGTGCGCTCGGCCGCGATGACGGTGACGGCCTCGTCGGAGATCTCTTCGCGCCACGGTGCGTGGGCGAGCGCGTCGACGCCGCCCCGCACGGCGTCGATGGCTTCCGCCGAGGTTCCGATGTGCGCGATCGAGCGCACCCCGCCGGCGTGGCCGGCCGCGGTGACGGCCGCGATCGTGGCGATGTCGAGCCGCGGGGTGTCGTCGCGCGCGCCCGTGTCGATGGCGAGCTTCAGGATGTCGGGGTGCTCCGGGAGCAACGCCTCGACCGCTCGCCGTCCGTCGTCGGGCGTCGCCAGCTCGCGCGTGGCGCGCGAGACCACGTACCAGCGCAGGTACCACGGGAGCCATGCGCGCAGGACCTCCGCCGGATGTCCGCCGACGGCGGTGAAGACGGGACCGGCGGCGTAGACGCGAGGGCCGAGATCGGCATGCGTCGCGACGCGCGTCCGCTCGCCGAACACGGCCGGGGTGAGATTGCCGAGGTCGAGCACGGTCGTGACGCCGGCGTAGAGGAAGGCGCCCAGGTTGTCGGTGACGTCGGGCAGGACGCCTACCGTCCAGGGCGGCGCGGGCGTCGATCCGGTGTGGGCATGGACGTCGACCAGGCCCGGGAGCAGCACGCCGCCGTGTCCGTCGACTTCGGGAATGCCGGGCGCCGAGACGCCGCGCGGTGCGATCGCGGCGATCGTGCCGTCCTTGACGACGACGTCGCTCGCGCCGGCCGCGAGCGTCGCATGCGGCGCATCGAACACCCGGACGTCGCGCAGCACGATCGATCGCGACGCTCCCGGCGGAGTCGTCACGAGCGGGGCCTCCTTCCGGCCGCACGCGGCGAGGGCGACCAGGGCCGCGATCGTGGCTCGGCGGGCGGTGGGGGTCACGACCCGGCGGCGGTACCACGCGCCGGAGGGCGTGGCCATGCCGGACCCCGGACGGGGTGGCGGTTGACTGGGCCCCGGGGGAGGTGTAACGCTTCATCCGGATGGATTGATTGGTCATGCGGCGCTGCCGCCCCGGAGGAATTCCCATGTCGAAGACCGCTGCCGTTGCCACGACGCCGCCTGCCGCCCGCCTGCCGTTCAAGGTGAAGGACCTCGCGCTCGCCGAGCTGGGTCGGAAGGAGGTCCGCCTCGCCGAGCAGGAGATGCCGGGCTTGATGACGATCCGGGCCAAGCACGGCGCGACGAAGCCGCTCAAGGGCGCGCGCATCATGGGCTCGCTGCACATGACGGTGCAGACGGCCGTCCTGATCGAGACGCTGACCGACCTCGGCGCCGACGTGCGCTGGGTGTCGTGCAACATCTTCAGCACGCAGGACTCTGCCGCCGCGGCGGTCGCCGTCGGACGCGACGGCACGGTCGAGAACCCGAAGGGCGCCGCCGTTTTCGCCTGGAAGGGCGAGACGCTGGAAGAGTACTGGTGGTGCACCAACGAGGCGCTCGTGTGGCCCGACGGCCGCGGCCCCGACCTCATCGTCGACGACGGCGGCGACGCGACGCTGCTCGTCCACAAGGGGCTCGAATTCGAGCGCGCCGGCGCGGTGCCGGCCTTCGACCCGAAGAACGATCCAGAGGAGTGGGGCATCATCCTGGACCTTCTGCGCCGGCTGCAGCGCGAGGCGCCCGGACAGTGGGAGCGCATCTCGACCAAGGTGCGCGGCGTGTCCGAGGAGACGACGACGGGGGTGCATCGGCTCTACGAGATGGCGAAGAAGGGCGCGCTCCTCTTCCCGGCCATCAACGTGAACGACTCGGTCACGAAGTCGAAGTTCGACAACATCTACGGCTGCCGGCACTCGCTGATCGACGGCCTCAATCGCGCGACCGACGTCATGCTCGGCGGCAAGATCGCCGTCGTGTGCGGCTTCGGCGAGGTCGGCAAGGGCTGCGCCGAGTCGCTGCGGGGGCAGGGCTGCCGCGTAATCGTGACCGAGATCGATCCCATCTGCGCGCTCCAGGCCGCGATGCAGGGCTACGAGGTCGCGACCGTCGAGGACTACGTCGAGCGGGCCGACGTCTTCGTCACCACCACCGGCAACGTCGGCATCATCACCGCCGCCCACATGGCGCGCATGAAGGACAAGGCGATCGTCGGCAACATCGGCCACTTCGACAACGAGATCGACATGGCCGGGCTCGGCAAGGTGTCCGGCGTGAAGAAGGTCAACATCAAGCCGCAGTACGACGAGTGGGTCTTCCCCGACGGCCACTCGGTGCTGATCCTCGCCGAAGGTCGCCTGCTGAACCTCGGCTGCGCGACGGGGCACCCGTCGTTCGTCATGAGCGCGTCCTTCACGAACCAGGTCCTGGCGCAGCTCGAGCTCTGGCAGCAGAACGCGAAGTACAAGAAGCAGGTGTACATGCTGCCGAAGCAGCTCGACGAGGAAGTCGCGCGGCTGCACCTGGAGAAGCTCGGCGTCAAGCTGACGACGCTCACGCCGAAGCAGGCGGAGTACATCGGCGTGCCGGTCGAGGGTCCGTACAAGCCGGACCACTACCGGTACTGAGCGCCTCCGGGGTCAGCGCAGCAGTAGGAGCAGCACGCCGACCGGCAGCCCGATCACCAGCACGACCACGAGGACCGAGAGGATCCAGGTCGTGAGCGAGCGCAGCACCGAGAACCGGTTCACCTCGGCGAAGCACAGGAGCGACGCGGTGGACGTCCACACGCCGAGCAGGAGGGAGGCCAGCCGCAGCGTCGTCAACAGCAGCGGCGAGGCGGCGTCGATGGTGGGTCGCTCGGGACTCAGCAGCTCGGTGCCGAAGAGCGCGAACTGGAGCACCCAGAGCGCGAAGCCGCCCACGACCGCCGGTACGCCCGCCCACGCGAAGGCCGCCGCGACCTCCTGACGCGACGCCGTTCCGCCGAGCCATCCTCCGATCGAGCGCATGTACCAGGCGCCCAGGTGCGAGGAGGGGACGCTCAGGAGCCCGACCAGGATGCAGCCGCCGGCGGCGAACAGCGGCGGAACGTCGAACGACGGCGCGTGCGAGCGCAGCGCGCTCAACGTGCCGACGACGCCGCCGCCGAAGAACAGCAGGTTCACGTGACGGCGCGGGTCGCTGTCGACGATCCGCCGGATGGTCGCGCGCGGCGCCTCCCAGATGGTGACGAACGGGCTCTCGTTCTCCGGCGTCATCGCACCTCCCGCGGCTCGCCCCCCCGCAAACCGACGTCCGGCGGCTCGGGCGTGGGTAGCACGAACGCGCCGCTCAGACGAACGTCGCGGCGACGGTGTCGGCGAAGCGGAGGCCGCGCGCACTCAGTCGGAGCCGGTCGCCGGCCCACTCGAGCAGATCGTCGCGCACGAGGCCCGTGACGTGCGGAAACGCCTTCGCGAGCCCCACGCCGAAGCGCGCTGCGAACGCGGTCGCGGCGACGCCGGCGATGCGGCGCAGCCCCGTGAAGACGAAATCGGCGCGGGCTTCGTCCACCGTGAGCGGGTGCTCTTCGGCGACCGCCGTGCCGCGCGCCGCCACCGCATCGGCGTACGCGCGGGGATGTCGCACGTTGCTCCACCGTCGCGCGGCGTCGGGCGTGGCGTCGAATGCGTGCGCGCCGGCTCCGATGCCGAGATACCACGACCCGTCCCAGTAGCGCTGATTGTGGCGCGAGGCGTGATCCGGGCGCGCCCAGCTCGAGATCTCGTAGCGCTCGTAGCCGGCGGCGGGCAGCCGAGCCGCGGCGAGCTCCGCCATGGTCGCTTCGACGTCCTCGTCGACGGCACGGATGCGGCCCGAGGCGCGCCAGGCGTGATACGGCGTGGCGCTCTCGAACGTGAGCGCGTAGGCCGACACGTGATCCGGCGCCAGCGCGATGGCCTCGTCGAGGTCGTGTGCCCACTCGGCCTCGTCGCCGCCGGGGACGGCGAAGATGAGGTCGAGGCTCAGGTCCGCGAACCCCGCGGCCCGGGCGTTCCGGACCGCGGCGCGCGCGTCGTCCGGGGTGTGGTCGCGCCCGAGCGCGCGCAGGAGGCGCTCCTGGAACGACTGGACGCCGAGCGAGAGGCGCGTGACGCCGGCCCGCCGGAAGCCGCGCAGGCGTTCGGCGTCGAGCCCCCCCGGGTTGGCCTCGAGCGTGATCTCGGCACGTTCCTCGATGCCGCAGCACCGCGCGGCGGCGTCGACGACCCGCGCGATCGCCTGGGGCGTGAACAACGACGGCGTGCCGCCACCGAAGAAGATGCTCGTGGCGCGCCGCCCACGCCACGGGGCGCGCTCCGTCCAGGTCGCGAGCTCGCGCACGAGCATCGCCGTGTAGTCGGCTTCGGGCGGCGCGGCGTGGGCGTAGACGTTGAAGTCGCAGTACGGGCACACGTGCCGGCACCAGGGCACGTGGACGTAGAGCGCGAAGCCCTCGGACATCAACGGTAGCGGCGCAGAAGGGCGATGACGACGCCGCGGATTTCGACCTCGCTCTCGCGGACGACGATGGGCTCCATGCGCTCGTTGGCCGGCACGAGGTGGACGCGTCCCCGCCGCCGGTAGAACCTCTTCACGGTCGCCTCGCCTCCGACCACCGCCACGACCGTCGATCCGTTCGGCGCCTCGCGTCGCGACTCGACGACCACCACGTCGCCGTCGTGGATGCCGTCGTCGATCATGGAGTCGCCCCGCACGCGGAGCGCGAAGGTGTCGCCGCGGCCGAGGAACTCCTGCGGCACGGTGATCGACCCGGGCACCTCGATGGGCTCGAGCGGCGTGCCCGCGGCAACCGTCCCGAGCAGCGGGATGCGCGCGCCCGCGGCGGTGTCCGGCGGCGGGACCACCGACAACGCCCGGCTCTGGTGCGTGAGCCGCCGCACCGCGCCCTTGTCCTCGAGCTTGCGCAGATGCTTGTGTACGGTCGCGACCGACGAGAGCTTCAGGTGACGGCCGATCTCGTGCAGCGTCGGCGCGTAGCCGTGACGGTCGATGTGGGCCTGGACGAAGTCGAGAACCTGCTTCTGGCGGCGGGTCAGCACGGCGACAGGCGAAGATTAGGCGAATTCCTCAGCCCGGGCAATAGCGTCGTCGCAGGTATTGTCACCGCCGCGCCGGCGTCGCAGACTCGGCGCGCCCGCCCCGGGAGGTTTCCATGCGACGGATGGTGGCGATGGCGACGGTCGGCGTCCTGCTCTGCGCGGGCGACGCGCTCGCGGCGAGACGGATCACGCGCTGCTGCGTGACGATCACGGACGGCGAGGGATCGCGGCGCCCGTACTGCTTCAATCTCGAGACGCGCACGCGGCGCGCCGGGCGGCTCGTGTGCAGGCTCGTCGGCGGCCGACCGCAGCGCGGGCGGTCGTACTGATGGCCGTCGTGCTCGACCGGCATGCGGTGGCCGAGATCGACCGCGCCATGGCGGAGGATCGTACCATGCCGCCCGCGGACGCGATCGCACGGCGCCTCGGCGCCGCGAGCTGGACCCTCACGTTCGCAAGCGACGGCCGCCTGCGTGCGGTGACGGTGCTCGCGGACGAGGTGGCGCTGCGGCTGCCGGAGGCGAAGGCGAGGGTTCCCGAGCCGCCGAAACCCCCGCTCGAGCGGATGTTCGCCCTTCGACCCGACGGTGGCCTCGCGAAGCTCCTCGGCGGGCGCGAAGCCACCGGACGCCAGCTCGTCGATCTGGCGCTTCGGCAGACCGCCCCGGAGATTCGGGCGGAGGCGGCACGGGTCGCGGTCGAGGCGGCGATGAAGGATCCCGAGCTCGAGCGGATGCTCCTCGGCGCCCTCGAGGGCGTCGACGATCGGACCCTCGCCCAAGGGCTCACGGGTGTCGCGGGCGACGGAGCGATCGGGCTGCTTTCGCTGGTGGCCGAGCAGGCGCGGGGCCGTCCGCTCGGTACCCGCGCAGGCCGCCTGCTGGTGCAGCTCGGCGTGACGGGCGAGTAGCGGTTGCCAGCTCGCGGGGAGCGCGCGTACGCTCCCCTGTGATGCGGGCCGCGGCCATCGTTCTCGTGCTCGTCGCCGTCGGTCGCGTTGCCGCGGCCCTCGGCGATCTGCGCTACGAGAACGAGCGCGTGACGGCGCGCTTCGAGCACGTTCCCGTCGCCGACGCGGTCGCCGCGCTCGCCGGCGCGACCGGGGCCGAGCTGCACGGCGGCGTCATCTCGACGCGCGAGGTAACGCTCGTGCTCGACGCGGTGCCGGTCGAGGAGGCCCTGCACCGGCTCCTCGGCGACCAGAACTTCACGGTGAGCTACGCCGACGCCGGGCGCGTCACGCGCATCGTGCTGCGCGGCGGGCCCGAGGCCCCGGCGCCGCCGCCGGCCGGGTCGCCCGCCGCCGGCGCCGCTCCCGAACCGGCGAAGCCGGGCTTCCCCGTCGTCCTCGGGCGGATGTTCGATCGGCACCGCCCGATCGACATCCCGGAGCCGCTCGCGAAGGAGGTCGGTGCGAACAAGCTCGGGATGCCCGAGCTCCTCCAGATGGCGATGGCCGACGAGAACGGCATCAATCGCGCTCTCGCGACCAACGTCGTCCTGACGGCGCTCGAGCGCGAGGCGCGCTATCGCCGGGCGTTCCTTCGCTCGCTGCATCGCCTCGATCCCGAGGAGCTGGCCGGCATCGCGACCGGACCCGACGGTGCGCGCTTCGAGGAGATCCTCGAGTTCCTGGCGGCGCACTCGCGCGAGCCGACGCTCCAGAAGAAGGCGGGCGTCGTGCTCGACCAGCTGCGTGAGGCGCGCGACGGCGCCAGCGGCTGAGCGTGCTCAGTGGGCGTGCCGCTGGTAGCGCGCCACCGCGGCATTGTGGTCGGCGAGCGTCGCGGAGAACTGGTGCGAGCCGTCGCCACGCGCGACGAAGTAGAGATAGTCGACCGGCGCCGGATCGACCGCCGCTTCCAGCGCCGCGCGGCCTGGATTCGATATCGGCGTCGGGGGAAGGCCCGGGATCGTGTAGGTGTTGTAGGGCGTCGGCCGGTGCAGATCGGCGTGCGTCAACGCGCGATCGCCCGGCTCGCGCCCGTAGAGCACCGTCGGATCGGACTGCAGCGGAATGCCGCGACGCAGGCGGTTCACGAACACGGCCGCGACGAGCCGGCGTTCGTCGGCGCGATGCGCCTCTTCCTCGACCAGCGAGGCCAGCGTGACGACCTGGTGCAGCGTGAGCCCGAGTTTCGCGGCCTTCATCACGAGCGCCGGCGTCGCAACGTCACGGAAGCGCTTCAACATGGCGCGCAGGATGCGATCCGGAGGCGTCGCGAGGGGGAAGCTGTAGGTGTCCGGGAAGAGATATCCCTCGGCCCCCTCGGGCGGGAGATCTTCGGCGGCGAGAAACGCGGGATCGTCGAGGAGGCAGTAGAAGCTCTCCTCCGCGCCGAAGCCGGCGCCCGCGAGCGCGCCGACGACCTCGCGCACCGTCAGGCCCTCCGGGATCGTCACCGGATGGAGCGGGTCGGGGCGCGAGGTCACGCGCGCCAGGAGCTCGAGCGGCGAGAGGGGCGTGGTGATCAGGAACTCGCCCCACCGGACGTCGCGGTCCTGCCCGGTGGCGCGTGCCCACAGGGTGAGGAGCTGCGGGAAGCGGAGGACGCCCAGCGCCGCGAGCTCGTCCGCGACCTGCGCGAAGCGCTGCCCCTCCTCGATCGTCACGACGATCGGCGCGTTTACCGGCGGACCCGAGCGATGGAGCAGGACGACGGCCCCGGCCACGACGCCGATTGCCGCCATAAGTCCGCAGACCATCAGGGTGATGACGACGCGGCGCTTCACAGGCGATGCCCCGCCAGGTACGACCGCAGGATGCCCGCGGCAGCCACCTGGTCGACGAGCGCCCGGCGATCCCTGCGCTTGACCCCCGTCTCACGCAGCAGGTCCTCGGCCTCCACGGTGGTGAGGCGTTCGTCCCAGAGGTCGGCCGGCAGACCCAGGTGCTGCGAGAGCTTGCTCGCAAAGCGCCGCACCTTCGCCGCCTGCGGGCCCTCGCTGCCGTCCATGTTGAGCGGCAGCCCGACGACGAGCCGCTCGGGTGCAAAGGGAGCGAGGAGTCGCGAGATCGCCTCGAAGTCCCGAACCCCACCAACGCGCCGCACGACTCCCACACCGCGAGTCGTGATCCCCAGCTCGTCGCAGACCGCGACTCCGATGCGCGCGTCGCCGACGTCGAGCGCCGCGAGCCGCATCGGCCGCGCTCTAACATCGGGACCCGAACCCCGCAATCCCAAAGAAAAATCCGGGGGAATGCATTGACATCCGCTAGGGCCTTTGGCAGGGTTCGCCCGCCCCAAACAGCTTTTGTGTCGCGTTCCCCAGCGCGGCCTGGATCGGAGGACCGGCGAGTGTCGAGAGGCCGAAACCTGGTCGGAAAGGTGCTGGCCCTCGTATTCATGGGGGCGCTGCTGCTTCCGAGTATCCTCGGTGCGAAAACCACCAAGCGCTGCGCCCGCTCGGGGCACAGAAAGGACGCGAAGGTCGTCCGGGCGCCCAGCACGCCGGCGACCAAGCGCAGTGGGGGAACCAAGCGGGTCGCACGCTCGAAACACCGTCTGAGATACGCCCGGACCCGGACCCCGGGGGTTCGGGGGAGCGTCGACGAGCACATCCACATCCGTAAAGGGGACACCCTCGAGAACATCCTGGCCGCCCGGGGTGTCGGCATCACGTACGCCCGGGAGTGGCTGTCGGCCGCCGTCGGTGCGTTCGATCTCTCGAAGATCCGCCCCCGTCACGGTCTCACGCTGCGCTTCGACCGCGAGACCAGGGAGCTGGAGTCGATCCGCTACGAGGTGGACGCCAAGAGCCTCCTGGTGGTCGAGTCGTCGAGCGACGGCATCCAGGCGCGGCTCGAGGACCTGCCGTACTTCGTCGAGGTCAAGGGCATCGCGGGCAGCATCGAGCGCGGATTGCGCGAGGACACGGTCGCCGCCGGCGTGCCGGCCCGCATTGCCGCCGACATCGCCGACATCTTCGGCTGGGACGTCGACGTCGAGACCGGGCTCCAGCCCGGCGACGAGTTCCGGGTGATCTACGAGAACATCTGGCAGGTCGGCATGAGGCAGCCGCAGGCCGGCAAGGTGCTGGCCGCCGAGCTCGTGATCGGCGGCAAGCGGCAGACGGCCCTCCTGTTCGAGAACGACGACGGCGAGGGCGCCTACTACCGTCCGTCCGGCGAGGCCGTCTCGCGCACGTTCCTGCGCTACCCGGTCGAGTTCACCGAGATCAGCTCGGAGTTCTCGCTTGAGCGCTTCCATCCGGTCCGCCGGCGATGGCGGCCCCACTGGGGCGTCGACTTCGCGGCTCCGTACGGTACCCCGGTTCGCGCGGCGGCGAACGGGACCGTCGCTTCGGCCGGCTGGGAGAGCGGGCTCGGACGCGCCGTACGTATCGACCACGAGAGCGCGGTCGCGTCGACGTACGGCCATCTCTCGCAGATCGCCCCGGCGGTCGTTCCGGGGGCGACGATCGAGCGCGGCCAGGTGATCGGCTACGTCGGGTCGACGGGTCTCTCGACCGGCCCGCACCTGCACTACGAGATCACGCGCGAGGGCGAGCACACCGATCCGCTCGAGTTCACGTGCGATCGCGAGCCCTCGATCACCGCGCCGCTGGCCCGGCAGTTCGATCGCACGAAGAAGGAAGCGGTGAAACAGCTCGCGTCGATTCCGGGCAACATGGAGCCGACGAACCTCTCGCTCTCGACCACGCTCTTCCAGGCGGCGGAGTAGACGACGCGATACCTGGACGGACCGCGGCCGCGCCTGTTCGCGCATCGCGGCGCCTCCGGCACGCATCCCGAAAACACGCTGGTCGCGTTCGCCGCCGGGCTCGCGGCCGGCGCCGACCGCCTGGAGCTCGACGTGCACGCGACCGCCGACGGCCACGTCGTCGTGCTGCACGACGCAACGCTCGAGCGGACGACGAACGGCGCGGGCCCGGTGCGAGCGATCCGGCTCGCGGAGCTCCAGCGCCTCGACGCGGGCTTCCACCTTCGCGCGGCCGACGGCAGCCACCCGTACCGCGGGCAGGGGATCCGCGTACCGACGCTGGAGGACCTCCTCGCCGCGCATCCGGACGTTGCGCTCAACGTCGAGGTGAAGCAGGGCGAGCCGCCGATCGTCGATGCCGTGCTCGCCGTCCTCGACCGGCACGACGCCCGCGAGCGGACGCTGCTCGCGGCCGAGCACCACGAGATCATGGAGAGCATCCGTGCCGTCGCGCCGGACGTCGTGACGGGCGCGTCGACGGCCGACGTCGCAGACTTCATCTTCCGGCTGCGCGATGGACGGCTCGCCGACTACCGGCCGGTTGCGACGGCGCTGCAGGTGCCGCCCGACCACGAGGGGATGCCCATCGTCACGGCGGAGTCGGTGGCCGCGGCGCACCGGTTCGGACTCGAGGTCCACGTGTGGACCATCAACGAGGGGGCCGAGATGGCGCGCCTGCTCGACCTCGGAGTCGACGGACTCATGACCGACTTCCCGGCGCGCGGCGCGGCGCTGCTGCGACGGCGCGGGCTCCGCCCGGTGTAGCATCGGGGCCACACCCGTGGCGCCGTCGCGACGGGGCTGGCCTCAGACTGCCGATCGTGTAGGGCAGGGCGGCGGGCACGCAAGCTGCAATCGGCCACCACGGGGAGGGCGCATGGTCCAGGAGAAGACGACCTACTGCCGAATCTGCGAGGTCACCTGTGGGCTCATTGCGACGATCGAGGACGGACGGGTGACGAAGCTCCGTCCGGATCCCGATCACGTCGTCTCGCGTGGCTACTCGTGTCCGAAAGGGCTCGCGTCGCACGAGGTGACGCACGATCCCGACCGTATCCTGCACCCGATGAGGCGGACCGCCGCCGGATGGGAGCGCATCTCGTGGGAGCAGGCGGTCGGCGAGATCGGCGCCAAGCTCAACGCCTTGCGCGCCGCACACGGCCCGCACGCGATCGCTCTCTACACCGGCAATCCGTCGGGCTACGCGTACGCGCATCGCATCTACTCCGCCAACTGGATCAAGGCGATCGGGAGCCGCAACTCCTACGGCGCGGGCTCGCAGGACAACCTGGCCGACTTCCTCGCCGCCCGCTTCCTGTACGGGGCGAGCTTCCGCCAGCCCATCCCCGACGTCGATCGTACGCGCTACCTCCTCGTCGTCGGAACGAACCCGCTCGTCTCGCAAGGCACGCTCGTCCACATGGTCGACGCGAAGGCGCGCCTGCGGGCGGTGGGCGAGCGCGGGGGCAAGGTCGTCGTCATCGATCCGCGCCGCACCGAGACGGCGCGTATCGCCGCCGAGCACCACTTCATCCGGCCGGGGACGGACACGTTCATGCTGCTCGCCATGGTGCGCACGATCCTGGAGGAGGGGCTGGAAGACCGCGCCTTCCTCGCGGCGAACGCGACCGGCGTCGAGTGGCTTCGCGATCGGGTGGGGCCGTTCACGCTCGAGCGCGCGGCCGCCGAGACGGGCATCGACGCCGACACCATCCGCCGCCTGGCGCGCGAGTTCGCGGCGGCCGACGGAGCGTGCGCCTTCGGACGCGCGGTCTGCGGTCCGTTCGGCACGCTGCAGGCCTGGGCGCTCGACGTGCTCAACGTCGTCACGGGCAACCTCGATCGCGCGGGCGGAGCGGTGTTCTCGGAGGGGCTCGTCGACCTGGCCGCCACCGTGCGCCAGCTCGGGCTCGACGGGTACGGCGAGCATCGAAGCCGCGTCCGCGATCTGCCAGGGGTCCTCGGCGAGCTGCCGGCGGGCGTGCTCGCCGACGAGATCACGACGCCGGGCGACGGACAGATCCGCGCGCTCGTCGTCACGGCCGGCAACCCCGTCGTCTCGATCGCGAACGGCGCCGCCCTCGCCGCGGCGATGAAGCAGCTCGAGTGCACGGTCGTCATCGACGTCTACATGAGCGAGACGGCCGCGCTCGCCGACTACTTCCTCCCCGCCGCCACGTCGCTCGAGCGCGAGGACTTTCCGGTCTTCCACGTGAACCTCCTCACCGAGCCGTATTCCCAGTGGACCGAGGCGATGATCCCGAAGCTGGGCGAGGCCAAGGAGGAGTGGGAGATCTTCACCCTGCTCGGCGACGCGATGGGTCTCACCTACCTCGCGAACCCGGCGGCGCATTGGCTGCGCCGGGCGCTCCGGCTCGCGGGCAAGGAGTTCTCGCCGCGCTGGATCATCGACGGGATGATCCGCACCGGGCCGATGGGCGACTGGTACTTGCCCTGGTCGCGTGGCTGGAACGTCGCGCGGCTCGCCGAGCATCCGCACGGCGTGCGCCTCGGGGAGCTGCGGACGGGCGTCCTGCGCGCGAAGCTCCTCACCGCCGACAAGCGCGTCGCGCTGCGCAGCGACGACATCGCGCGCGAAGCCGACCGGCTGCTGCGCGAGCCCGCGCTCGCGCCCGATCGCGAGTTCCCGCTGCGCCTGATCGGCCGGCGCGACAACCGTTCGAACAACAGCTGGCTGCGCAACGTCCCGAAGCTCATGCGCGGGGATCGCGATCGCCGCCTCCGCATGCATCCCGACGACGCCGCGCGACTCGGCATCGCCGACGGCGAGGTCGCGCGCGTGCGCAGCCGGGTCGGCGCGGTCGAGGCCGAGGTGCGCCTCTCCGACGAGCTGATGCCCGGCGTCGTGAGCCTGCCGCACGGCTGGAGCGACGGCATCGAGACCCACCGGCACGTGGTCGCAGAGCTCGGGCGCGGACCCAACTGCAACGACCTGATCGATCAGCACGCGATCGAGCCGCTCGCCGGCATGGCGTGGCTGAACGGCTTCCCGGTGTCGGTCGAGGCGCGCGGCGCCTGACTGCGGCTACGGGATTGCTTTGATCGACTGCCGGTGGGCGGAGCGGGGGGTCAGAGCGTCTTGCGGTACCACGTCTGCCCCGATCCGCGCGGGCAACCCTCGGCGCGTCCGACGGCGAGGAAGCTGAGCTTCTCGTAGAAGCGTGGCGCCTGGAAGTCGTGCGTGTCGAGCACGATGAGCGCGCAGCCGCGCGCGCGGGCTTCCCGCTCGGCCGTCGCCACGAGGTCGCGCCCGATACCCCTCCGGCGCAGGCGCTCGGTCACCCAGAGAAATTCGATCCGGCAGTAGCCGCCCCAGGTGTAGCCGGAAAGGCCGGCCAGCATGTCGCCCGCGTCGTCGCGAACGAAGCACGCGAGCCGGCGACCGTCGTCGAACCCGGTCGCGGCGCAGTTGAAGGCTTCGATCTCTGCCTGCAGTCGCGCGAGGTCCTTCGGATCGGGATCGGCTTCGAGGACGATCACGCGCGACGGCATGGCCGGCGCTACTTCTTCTTGACCTCGCCGCCGTGCGCCTCGATCAGCGCCATGAGACCATCGTGCAGGAGGCCGTTCGAGGCGACCATCCCCGGCCGCAGCGGCGAGCGTCGATTGAAGACGAGGGGCTCGCCCTCGAGCCCGGTCACCTTGCCGCCCGCCTCCTCGACCAGGATCGTGCCGGCGCAGATGTCCCACTCGTTCTTCGGCGTGAGCGTGAACGTGGCGTCGCCGTTGCCGACCGACAGCTCGGCGAGCTTGAAGGCGACGCTGCCCGTCAGCTCCACGTGGCAATACGGCTTGAACGGCTCCCACTCGCCGCGCTTGTCCTCGGAACGGCTCGCCATCACGTGTGCGAGCGCGACGTGCGCCTGCTTGCTGACGCGCGCGGGCGAGCCGTTGAGGGTCGCGCCGGCGCCGCGGGCGGCCGAGTACATCCGGTTGGTCGCCGGGTTGTACTCGACGCCGACCACCGGTTTGCCGTTCTCGACCAGCGCCACGCACACGCAGAACTCCGGCACGCGCAGCGTGAACTCGCGCGTGCCGTCGAGCGGGTCGACGATCCACACGCGCTCCTTCGCGAGACGCTCGGGTGAGTCCTTCGTCTCCTCCGAGAGCCAGCCGTAGTCGGGAAAGGCACCGAGGAGGCGCTCTTTCAGCAGGTCGTCCGACTCCGAATCGGCCTGCGTGAGCCAGTTCTCCTCGCGCCCGGCACCCTTGTCGCTCTTCGCGACCTGCTCGATCGGCTTCTCGTAGTATCGTTTGACGATGGCGCCCGCTTCACGCGCCGCCGCCTCGGCGACCGCTCGTTCCCGCTCGAACGATGGCATCCGGGTTCCGTACACCATCGGCGCGTGGTAACCAACCGCTCGTGCGTACGCTCGTGATCGTGCTCGCGACGGCCGGCGGCGCGGGCTACGCGCCCGTCGCGCCCGGCACGGTGGGCGCGCTCGTTGCGCTGCCGCTGGTGCCGTGGATCGCGGCCCTGCGCGCCCAGTCGTGGAGCCTCGCCACCGGGCTCGTGCTCGTGATCGTCGTCGTGGCGATCTGGGTTGCGGGACGCGCCGAGGCGATCTTCGGCCAGGTCGACCATTCGCGCATCGTGGTCGACGAAGTGGCCGGCATCGCCGCCGCCGCGCTCTTCGTGCCCGCGACCTGGGTCGCGGCCGGGATCGTCTTCGTCGTGTTCCGGGTCTTCGACGTCGTGAAACCGTTTCCCGCCGGCGCGATCGACCGCGGCGTGCACGGCGGGCTCGGCGTCGTGGGCGACGACGTCGTCGCCGGGGTGTACGCGGGCGTCGTCACGCGCGTGCTGCTGGAGGTGCTGTGATCAAACGTGCCGCCGTCCTGTCCACCGGCGACGAGCTCACGACCGGGCGGATCGCCGATACCAACGCGCAGTGGATTGCCGACAAGCTGTTCGAGCTCGGCATCGACCTCGTCACCGTCATCACCGTCGGCGACTATCCGGAGCGCCTCGAGTGGGCGTGGCGGCAGGCGCTCGCGCAGGCCGACCTCGTGATCTCGACCGGCGGCATCGGCCCTACGGCGGACGACCTCACGACCGAGACCGTCGCCGCGGTGCTCGAACGCGCGCTCGTCGAGGACACGCCGTCGGCCGATCGCATCCGCCGCTTCTTCGCATCGCGCGGCGTCGAGATGCCGCAGAACAACCTGAAGCAGGCCATGGTCCCCGAGGGCGCCGTCATCGTCCCGAACGCGCTCGGCACGGCGCCCGGATACCGCGCCACGGCGGGCGGCAAGCACGTCATCGTGCTGCCCGGCGTGCCCCGCGAGATGAAGCCCATGGTCGAGGAGACGGTGCTCCCCTGGCTGCGCGCGCAGCAGGGCGGTGACGTCTACCTGGCGCACGTCTTCCAGACGTTCGGCATCTCGGAGTCGGGGCTCGACGAGCTGGTCGCTGGCGTCGTCGATCCCGGCGAAGGTCGGGTGTCGTTCCGTGCGAGCTTTCCGGAGGTGTCGCTCCGCGTGGTCGTGCGCGGCGCTCCCGACGAAGCGGCGCGCCGGCTCGAGAGCGTCGCGTCCCGCATGCGCGAGCGCCTCGGTGAGTTCTGCTACGGCGAAGGCGCCACCACGTCGATGGAAGAGGTGGTCGGTACCGCGCTCCGCCGCGAGGGCCTCAAGCTCGCGCTCGCGGAGTCGTGCACGGGCGGGCTCGTCGGCCACCGCGTGACGTCCGTTGCGGGCTCGTCGGCGTACTTCCTGGGCGGCGTCGAGGCGTACGCGAACACGGCCAAGATGGCGCTCCTCGGCGTGCGGCGCGAGACGCTCGAGGTCCACGGTGCGGTCAGCGAGGAGACGGCGGGCGAGATGGCGGCCGGCGCGCGGCGGGCGTTCGGTGCGGACCTCGCCGTGTCGACCACGGGCGTCGCCGGCCCCGATGGCGGCACCAGGGAGAAGCCCGTCGGCCTCGTCTGCTTCGGGCTCGCCTCGAAGGACGGCGTGCGGACGGCGACGCACCAGCTCTGGGGCACGCGCGACTGGGTGAAGCTCCTCGCCTCGCAGGTGGCGCTCGACATGGTGCGACGGTCGGCGCTCGGCCTTCCGCCCTGGGATCCATCGCTCTTCCGCCGCCGCTGATGCGATGCTTCGTCGCCGTCGACCTCGCCGACGAGGCGCGCGCGGCGATCGCGGCGGTGCAGGCGGCGCTGCGCGCCGCGGGTCCGAGGGCGGACGTCCGGTGGGTCGATCCCGCGGCGTTGCACCTGACACTCAAGTTCCTCGGCGCGACCGACGACGCGCAGCTCCCGCAGGTGCGGGACGCGATCGCGACCGTGGCCTCGTCGCACGCGCCGTTCCGGATCGGTCTCGCCGGGGTCGGGGCGTTTCCGAGCCTCGCCCGGGCGCGGACCCTGTGGGCCGGCGTCGCGCGCGGCCTGCGCGAGCTCGGCCTCCTCGCCGCCGACGTCGAGCGCGCCGTCCTGCCGCTCGGGTTTCCGCTCGAGGCGCGTCCTTTCGGCGGCCACGTGACGCTCGGCCGGGTGCGCTCGCCCCGCGGCCTCGGGCCGGTGCGCGACGAGGCGACCGGGTTCGGGCAGAGAGGGCTCGGTGACTGGACGGTCGCGGAGGTCGTGCTCTACCGGAGCCACCTCAGCTCGAGCGGGTCGGTCTACGAGCCGCTCGCGAGGCTCGCGCTCGGCGGCGCGCCAGTCGGCGAGGACGGGTAGCCAGCAACTCGGGACCATGGACACGGCAGTTCTCGCCCCGGCGGGGGCTCTTGTGGGCCGAGCCTCGTCCATGGTTCTGTCGCCGCGAGATGAAGCGCGGGACAGCCCGTCTCGGACTGGTCCTCCTCGGCGTGTCCTTCATCGCTTCGGGGAGCGCGGCCACGGCCGATGCCGACGTGCTCTGTCTGAGGAAGTCGGGCGCGGTGATCGTGCGCAAGGCCTGCCGCGATCGCGAGACGGTGCTCGATCCAGGCGAGGTCGGTCTGGTCGGGCCTTCCGGACAGCCCGGGTCGCCCGGCGCCATGGGCCCCGACGGCCTGTTGCCCTTCGAGGTGCTCGACGCGCGCGGAGTGGCCGTCGGCGTGGTGGCGAGCGTCGACGGCCTCGTGCTTCTCGAGCACCCTGCGCTCGAGCGGCCGGTCCTCTTCGACGTCAGCCCGGAGGGGTTCGCCGACCGGAGCAACGACCGCCTCTATCACGAGCTCGCTGGCTGCACCGGGGCCGCCGCCCTGAGGGCGTCCACCGCGATCGCCGGCCTCGTTCCGACCGCGGTGCTCATGGGACCGGTCGCGTTCTACGAGACGGGATCGTTCGGCTCGTTCACGGCCGCGTCCTACGAGCAAGAGTGCGGCACTGGCGAGGTGCCATCGACGCCTCGCGGTACGTGCTGCACCGACACCGGCTTCCCCCTCATGCTGACAGACACCTTCCCGGCCGCACGCGTCGGGCTGTCGGTCCTGGGTTTCGAAGCGCCGTTCCGGATGGTGGTGCGATGACGCGCGGCGGGGCAGCACTCGTCGTGGCTCTCGTCGGGCTGCTCGCCGGCGGAGCGCCCGCCGACGCCCGGATGCTCTGCCGCAAGCCGTCCGGGAAGGTTTTCGCCCGCGATGCGTGTCGCAAGAAGGAGACACAGATCGACCCCGGGCAGCTCGGGGTCGGGGGCCCGCAGGGGATGGCGGGTGTGCCGGGAGCAATCGGCCCTGCAGGCCGCCTGCCGATTCGCGTCACCGACGCGAACGGCCGTGAGGTGGGGCCGCTCGCGGACATCTTCGGCGGCGCGCTCCTGGCGTTCACGCCAACGGGCGAGACGGCTCCGGTGCTGGTCGAGATCGACCCCAGCGGCGTCGCGGACAGCGCCCGGTTCCGCGGGGACGCTTTCGATACCCAGATATCCTACGAGTCGACCGACTGTACCGGCGAGCCGTTCCTCTTCTTCGATTCATTTCGGGGCACGTTCTTCGCCCCCACGCTCGTCATAGGAAGCACGGTGTCGTATCCGGTCGGAGCAACGCGGGATATCACCGTCCGCTCGATCGAGCATCCGCGAACGGCGGGGCTCTGCGGTGCTCTGACGCCCACCGAGCGTGGCACCTGCTGCGAGGGAGGATTGCCTCAAGCGATACAGACGCGGATCCCGGCGCGCCGCTTCGCCATCGCCGACATCCCTTTCACTCCGCCGTTCTCGGCTGCACTCCGGTGAGCCCATGCGTCGATTTCTCTTGACCCTGCTCGCCGTGGCGCTCACCGCCGAGGTCGTGAGCGCCACGGTCCTGTGCACCGCGCGCTCGGGGCAGATCGTGGCGCGCGAGCGCTGTCGCAAGCGCGAGCGACCCCTCGATGTCGTGGGCGTCGGCCAGCCCGGCTCCGACGGTGCGATGGGTTCGCCGGGCGCGCCCGGCCGCTCGCCGCTCCGGGTCGTCGATGCCGCCGGCACGGAGGTGGCGCTGCTGCGTCTCATCGGCCCCTCGAACGACAGCGTGCTGCTGACGCATCCGCTGCTCGGAGGTCCCCGGCGGGTTACGGTCACCCGCCAGGGCTCGCTCGACGGCCAGGTGTTCCACGCCTCGCCCGACTGCTCGGGCGACGCGTTCATCCGTGACCCCGGACCCGTGTTCGTGGCGACGGCCGAGGTCCTCGCAGACGTCGTCTACTGGCCGGCTGACGGAAGCGGCCAGGCGGCCACGATGGGCTCGTTCCATACCAACGTCGACTCGGGCGGGGGCAGCGTCCCGATCGCCGGGGGGACCTGGTGCCGGCCGGGCTCGGAGATCGGCACCTGGGTGCCCGCGCTGAGTGTTCCGCTCTCCGCGATCGGCATCACGCCGCCGCTGCGCGCCGAGGCGCGGTGAGCGGGCGACGAGGCGGACGCTACTGGAGATCGCTGTCGAGCGTGTACGAGCCGTACGATTCGGTCGTGTACCCGTCGACGTAGACGTAGTAGGTCGTGCCGCCGGTCACGGGGAGCTGCAGCACCTCGGTCGCGTTCTCGCCGAGCACGTCTTCGCACGCGAGCTCGGTCTGCGGGTCGTCGCAGGTCGTGCGGACGTAGATCCCGCCATCCCAGTCGCTGGTGAGCGAGAGGGTGAGGGTGCCGTCGGTGGCTGGCGTGACGACGTAGACCAGGTCCGGCGCCTGGGCGTTCTGCATGCAGCCGACACCGGGCCCATGATCGATTCCGGTGCCCGTGTCGCCGTTCGCGGTGGTTCCGATCGAGAGCGGTCGCGGCAGCGCGCAGCTCTGGCCCGTCGGGGTCGTGGTGGTGGTCGTGGAGCGCGTCGTCGAGGTCACGTTCATCGACGTGGTCGACGGGGTCGTGGTG